>NZ_JBHJWG010000035.1:0-75541 GCF_042266305.1 Kitasatospora sp. NPDC056076 | reverse complement strand
GCCCCGCGGCGGCGGCGCCCCCCCGGGCGCGCGCCCACGCGGGCGGGGCGGCCCCCGGGGTGGCGGCCCGGGGGGGGGGCGCCGGCCCCGCCCCCCCGGGGGGGGGCCCCCCCCCGGCCCGTGGTGCGGGGACGGTCGGCTAGGTGAGCCCGGCTAGGTGAGCCGGCTATTTGAGCCCGGTGTCGAGGGCGGACATCAGGCTGCCCGCCGGGGTGTCGCCGGACATCTCCCAGATCATGCCGCCGAGCAGGTTCTTCGATTTGAGGTAGGCCGCCTTCTGGGCGATCGACCAGGCGTCGTCGAAGGTCCACCACTGGCCGTTCGCGCCCGTGTAGCCGTACGTGGCCACGGACTTGGGATCGTGGTAGACGGTGAGGCCCGGCACGCCGGTGACCAGGTTCTGGTACCCGCGGGTGCCGGCCTCCTCGGCGAACTGGCCGGGCGCCGCGCCGTTCGCGGACTGCCAGACGCCGTGGGCGCCGCCGTCCGCCACGCCCTGCCAGCCGCGCCCGTAGAACGGGAAGCCGATGGTCAGTTTGCGCGGGTTGACCCCGGCGGCGAGGTAGGTCTGGACGGCGCCGTCCACGCTGAAGTGGAAGGCGTAGGGGTCGTTCGGGTCGGGGTAGAGGTTGGAGGCCTGGCCGGTGCGGTTGGGCTCCCAGGAGTTGTCGCTGCCGGAGCCGTGGAAGTCGTAGCCCTGGACGTTGGCGATGTCGAGCGAGGTGAAGACCTTGCCGAGGTCCCAGCCGGCCGCGACCTTGGCCGGGTCGGCCGGGGTGAAGGCGGTGAGCAGCTTGTGCGGGCCGCCCAGCGCGTCGAGCTGCTTGCGGAACTCGGCGGCCAGCAGGGTCAGGTCGGCCTTGTCGTTCGCGCTCCAGTGGTTGCCCGGGTGGCCGTCGCCGGAGCCGGGCCACTCCCAGTCGAGGTCGATGCCGTCGAAGATCCCGGCGGCCACGCCGTCACCGCCGGCGCCGTTGTAGGCGGGCAGGTTGCCCTTGATCCAGGTGTCCACGCAGGACTTGACGAACTTCTGCCGGGACGCGTCGGTGGCGGCGACGTCGGAGAAGTACTTGGAGTACGTCCAGCCGCCGAGCGAGACGACCACCTTGAGGTTCGGGTACTTGGCCTTGAGCTTCTTCAACTGGTTGAAGTTGCCCCGGAGTTTGCCCCAGCCGTCGTCGGCCACGCCGTCCACCGACTGGTCGGCGCTCATCGGGCGGGCGTAGTCGGCGTCGGCGTCACCGGCGCCGGTGCCCTGGTCCGGGTCCTCCGGGTTGGCGGTGGTGCCCTTGGTGACGCCCGCGAGGCAGGTCAGGTTGACCGGATCGATGTTCTCGAAGGCGTAGTTGACGATGTCGAGCTTGGCCGCGCTGCCCGAGGTGTCGAGGTTCTTGACGAAGTACTGGCGGCCGTAGATGCCCCACTGGACGAAGTAGCCGACCCGGGCGTACTTTCCGGCGCCGACGATGTCCGCGGTGGTCACGGCGAGCGGCGCGGAGGCGGGTGAGGCGTTGTCGGCGGGGTCGCGGGCCTTCACCGTGAAGGTGTAGGCGGTGGACGGCGAGAGGCTGCCGACGGACGCGGTCAGCGTGCCGCCGTCGACCGTCGTCACCAGGGTGGCGCCCTGGTAGACGTCGTACGCGGCGACCCGGACGTTGTCGGTGGCGGCGTTCCAGGCGAGCGTCACGTCGGAGGAACCGACCGACGTGGCACGGAGGTTGGTAGGCGCGGTCGGCGGGACGGTGTCCGTGGACGGGTCGAAGGTGGCGGCGGTCACGGGGGCGCTGAGCGGGCCGGTGTTGCCGCGGCTGTCCTTGGCCCGGACGGTCAGGGTGTACGAGGTGGCCGGGGTGAGCCCGGTGACCAGGGCGTTGGCGGTCGGGCCGGAGGCGAGCACGGTGGCGCCGTTCAGCACGTCGTAGGAGGCGACCGGGAAGTCGCCGCCGGTGGCGGCCGGCCAGCTCAGGGCGAGGGTGTGCGCGGTCGACCCGGTGACGGTGGGGGTGCCCGGCGCGGACGGCGGGACGTCGGCGGAGCCGTCGCACTTGTCGCCGTTGATGCGGCAGTTGAGCGGGGTGGAGACCGGGCCGGTGCCGACGAACCAGAAGCTGTACGGCTCGGTGGTGCTGTGGGCGTTGACGGTCGCGTTGTAGTACGCGGCGGTGGCGGTGACGTGCCGGCCGTTGACGGTCGCGGTGCCGTTGCTGGTGTTGCCCAGGGTGACGCCGGTGGGCAGGTCGAAGTCCAGGGTCCAGCCGGTGACGGCGGTGGCGTTGTCGTTGTGGACGATGTACGTGCCCTGCCACCAGGAGCCGTTGTCGGCGGTGGTGAAGGTGGCGGTGAGCTTGCCCGCCGCGAGCGCGGGGGCGGCGAGTGCGGTCAGGACGGCGAGTGGGAGGAGCAGGACGGACAGCAGTGCCAGCAGTCTGCTGCGCATGCGGGGGCGTCCCGCCCGGGATCGAGCGGACATGGTTCTCCCTGTGGCTGTGGGGGTTGGACAGGGTGACGTAGAACCGGGGTGATCCGTGGGCGACCGGTGCCCGCGCCGTGGGGGGCGGGGGCATGGGCACTGTAGGAGGACTGGACCAATGCGTCAACAGGTCTGTACCACTGGGGAGTTGGGGAGGTCGCCGGGTGGCGGGGTGGCGGGGTGGCGGGGTGGCCGGGCGGCCGGTCGGCGGGCCGGCGGGGCGCTCACCGGCCGCCGGAGAGCTCGTCCCCGAGCGCGCTGCGCCGGTAGAGCACCGAACGGCCGTGCCGGGCCCGGCTGACCAGGCCGGTGGCGGCCAGCACGGACAGGTGCTGGCTGACCGCCCCCGGGGTGACGCCCAGGCGGTAGGCGAGCTCGGTGGTGGAGGCCGGCTCGGCGAGCAGGCCGAGCAGCCGGGCCTTCGGTGCGCCGACCAGGGCCTCCAGCGCGCGCGGCGGCACCGGCGGGCCCTGTCCGGCCATGGCGGCCTGGCCGCGCGCCGGGTAGCAGATCTGCGGGGCGCGGGTGCTGTCGATCATGGTGATCGCGCCCCGGACGAAGAAGGTCGGGCTGAGCACCAGCCCGCGCCCGTCCACGGCGGTCTCCACGTCCCCGTCCGTCCAGTGCCGGTTGATCGACAGCGCGCCGTCCGCCCACTCCAGACGGTGGTCGAGGTCGGTGAACAGCGCCGTCGCGCCGTGCTGGGCCAGCACCCGGGCCCGGTACACCAGGTCGGCCTCCAGGACCGCGCGGGCCTGCGGCCACCAGGCGGGTGCGAGGCACGCCTCCCAGTACTCCTCCAGGGAGTCGCAGATCCGGCTCAACAGCCGGGCCGGATCCGCCAGTCCGGCGTCGAGCAGGGCGGGCAGCGGCTGCCCGTGCGGCCGGAAGGTCAGCTCCAGTTCGCCGCGCAGCTGCTCCGGCGGGAGGGCGCGGACGGTGGCGAGCTGGGTGCGGAACTCCGGTGCGGGGGAGGACGGTCGGGGGGTCAGGAAGTCGGGGACCCAGCGGTTCTCGGCGACCAGGGAGAGCAGCAGCCGGGAGTCCAGGCGCGCGAACGAGGGGCCCAGCCGCTCGAAGGCCGGGCTCTGGAGCCGGTACCGGCCCGGGTGGGTCCACATCCGCAGGCTGAGCACGGCCTCCAGGATCGGGGAGTAGGCGAACCAGGTGCTGGCGAGGTCGGCCAGCCGGAGGGTGAAGCGGTGCACCGGGATCCTCCCGTCGGCTGCCGGTCGTCGAGCTTTTAGCCAGAGCCTAAAGGAGTGTCGGGTGCGGCCCGCCCGACGGTGGAATCCTCGGCATGACCACCACACCGGCGGAGTCCTCCGCACCACCCTTCGGCGTGCCCGCGCACCAGCCGAACGGCCGCCTGCCCGGGGCCCTCCGGCGCCGCCTCCACCCCGATCCGACGGTCCGTCGACTGGCCGGGATCACCCTGGTCAACACGGTGGGCAACGGCCTCTCGCTGGCCGTCGCGGTGCTGTTCTTCACTCGGGTGCTCGGACTGAGCGCGGCCCAGCTGGGGTTCGGGATGACGGCCGCCGGTCTGTGCGGGGTCGTCGCCAGCGTGCCGGCCGGCCGGGCCGCAGACCGCTGGGGCGCCCGGCGGGTCCTGGTGGTGCTGGTCTCGATCGAGGCCGTGGGCACGGCCGGGTACGCGCTGGTGCACGGCTACGCCGCGTTCGTGGCCCTGGCCTGCGCGGTCTCCGCGGTGGACCGCGGCGCGGCCGCGGTGCGGAACGCGCTGTACGCCCAGGTGCTGCCCGCCGACCGCCGGGTGGCCGGCCGGGCGTACCTGCGGGTGGTGACCAACATCGGCATCTGCCTGGGGACCGGCCTCGGCGCGATCGCGCTCCAGTTCGACACCCGGCCGGTCTACCTGGCGGCGATCCTGGCCGACGCCGTCTCGTACGTGGCCGTCGCGCTGCTGATGTACCGGCTGCCGGCGGAGGCGGGCGCGGGTGCGGGGCCGGGCGCCTCAGCACCCGCCTCGGTTTCGGCCTCGGCCTCGGGCGGGGCGGGCGTCGGGCAGGGCGTCGGGCAGGGCCGGCGGCGCAACCCGGCGCTGCGCGACGGTCCGTTCCTGGTGGTGACCGCGCTGTGTTCCGTCCTCGGGCTGCAGTTCGCCGTCCTGGAGGTCGGCGTCCCGCTGTGGATCGTCCAGCAGACCGACGCGCCGCGGATCACCGTCGCCGGCGCCTTCATCGTCAACACCCTGATGGTGATCGCCCTCCAGGTGCGGGCCACCCGGGGCACCGAGGAGCGGACGGCCGCCGCCCGGGCCTGCCGGCGCGCCGGACTGGTGCTGGCCGCCTCCTGCCTGGTCATCGCCATGGCGCACGGCCTGCCCGGGATCCTCGCCGCCGCCGTGGCACTGGTCGGGATCGGGTTGCAGTCGCTCGCCGAGGTGATGGGACAGGCGGGCGGCTGGGCGCTGAGCTACGACCTCGCGGGCGAGCACGAACACGGCGCCTACCAGGGGGTGTTCAACGCGGGCTCGGCGGCCGCGATGATGGCCGGACCGGCGGTGGTCAGCACCGCGGTGATCGGGTACGGGGTGGCCGGGTGGGCGGTGCTGGGCGCGGCGCTGCTGGCGGCGGGCCTGGCGATGGGGCCCGCCGTCCGGTGGGCCGGACGGCGGGAGACGCGGCTGCGGGCGGCCTGAGGGGGCCGGAGCGAGGAGCTCTGGGGTGAGGAGCTCTGGGGTGAGGAGCTCTGGGGTGAGGAGCTCTGGTGCGAGGGGGCGTACGGGCGTTACTCCGGGACGACCGCCGTCGCCTCGATCTCGATCAGCACGTCGGGCCGGAACAGCGCCGCGACCTGCATCGCCGAGGCCGCCGGGAGCGGCAGGTCGCCCAGGTACTCGTTCCGGGCGTCCCGGATCGCCGCGAGGTGGGCGATGTCGGTCATGAAGAAGGTGAACTTGACGACGTCCGAGAAGTCCGCGCCGGCGGCGGCCAGGCAGCGGCGCAGGTTCTCGAAGATCTGACGCGCCTGGGCCTTCGGGTCACCCGCGCCGACCAGGTCCCCGTGCTCGTCGAAGGCGACCTGCCCGGAGACCTGGACCAGTCGGCCGGTGCCGGTGACGACGTGGGTGTAGCCCTTCGCGGGGAAGACGCCCGGCGGCTGGGTGATGTGGGTGAGGTGCGTGGTGGTCATGGTGCCCGATCGTGCGCCACCGCAGGCCGGGACCGCAAGCGGCCGCCCCCGGTCAACCCGCCGGTCAGCGCACCACTTCGGGCAGCTCGCGCAGGAACACCCGCTCGGTGCACGGCAGTTGGGCAGCAGGGCCGGAGGAGCGCAGCACCACGTCCAGGACCTCGCCCGGGTCGGCGGCGTAACCCCCGCTGGCCCAGGCGGCGTTGGCCTCGACCACCGCCCAGCCCCGGTCCGTCCGGCCGACGTCCACCACCACCGCGCTCGGCAGCGGGGCGTGCGAGGCCGAGGCGGCCAGCACGTCGCGGGCGAAGGCCAGCACCTCGGGGCCGTCCGCCCCGAGCGGTGCGACGGCCAGGTCACCGTCCCGCGCGTAGCGCGAGCCCGTCCGCACCGCGCCGTCCAGGACGAACAGCCGGTACTCCGTGCGGAACCGCACGACCTCGCTCACCAGCACCGGGGTGTCCCCGTCCAGCAGCCCGGGCCCGGGCAGCGCGCCGCCGTCGGGGTAGACCCGGGCGGCGAACAGCTTGTCCGCGGGCGGCTTCACGAAGGCCGGGCCGCCCAGCGCACGGGCCTCGGCCAGCGTGGTCGCGCAGATCCGCCGGCCGGTCAGTGCGAGCGGCAGTCGGGCGAGCCAGTCCTCGGCGGGCTCCAGCAGGGCGAGGCCGAGCTCCCGGCCGACCGCGTCGGCGAACAGCGGCCCGCCGTACACGTGCACCGCGGCGCCGAGCAGCTCGCGCGGCGCCCGCCAGGAGGTGGCGGTGCACGCGCGCAGGCCGCGCAGCCCGGCGGCGGTGCGCAGCTGGAGGCCGGTCTCGTTGATGCGCGGGGCTAGCAGCAGGACCGGGGGGTCGGTGGTCATGGGCCCATGCTGACGGGCGGACCGGGGCTGCCACCAGCGGTTTTCGACCCGGCGGCCGGAGGTCGGCGGTCGGCTCGGGCCGAGGGGTGCCGGTCGGCTCTGGCCGCGGGGCGGGTGGGCGTGCCAGAGTCGTGCGGGCGCGGTCCGGGCACCCCGGGCCGCGCCCGCAGTCCGACCCACCCTCAGCCGGAAGGCAGGCCCACGCCGATGACCAGCGCAGAGCCCCTCGTCCGCGTCAGCACCGCGGACGCCGTCACCACGCTCACCCTCGACTCGCCGCACAACCGCAACGCGCTCTCCTCGCGCCTGATGTCCGAGCTGCACGCCGGACTGGCGGTGGCCGCGGCGAACCGGGACGTCCGCGCGGTGGTGCTCACCCACACCGGCAAGGTGTTCTGCGCGGGCGCGGACCTCTCCGAGGCGACCGGCGCGGACCCGACGGTGGGCCCGCGCGGCCTGGTCGAGCTGCAGAAGGCGATCGTGGACTGCACCAAGCCGGTCATCGCCGTGGTCGACGGGCACGCCCGGGCCGGCGGCCTCGGCCTGATCGGCGCGGCGGACCTCGCCGTCGCCGGACCGGCCGCGACCTTCGCCTTCACCGAGGTCCGGCTCGGCCTGGCGCCCGCCGTCATCTCGCTGCCGCTGCGCCCCAAGCTGGAGCCGCGCGCCGCCTCCCGCTACTACCTGACCGGCGAGGTCTTCGACGCCGCCGAGGCGGCCCGGATCGGTCTGATCACCCAGGCGGCCGAGTCCAGCGAGTCCACCGGGGTGCTGGTGAAGGGGCTGCTGGACGCGCTGCGCCAGGGCTCGCCGCAGGGGCTGGCGGAGTCCAAGCGGCTGGCCAACGCCGAGGTGGCGCGCTCCTTCGCGCGGGACGCGGACGAGCTGGTGCAGCTGTCGGCGCGGCTGTTCGGGTCGGCGGAGGCGCAGGAGGGGATGCGGTCGTTCCTGGAGAAGCGGCCGGCGGCCTGGGTGCGCTGAGCCCCTGGGCCGGGCCGGGCCTGGCTGGGCCGGATCGAGCCGGGCCGGGCCGGACCTGACTCCGGCCCGGCCCGACCGGGGTCAGATCGTCGCGGCGGTCCGCCAGTGGTCGAACAGGTCCTGGTCGCCGCTGAGCTCGACCCGCCCGGCCCGCTCGACGGTCAGCCGGTTCCAGAGCAGCGGGTAGAGCTCGGCCGCCGGACCGCTGACCGTCAGGTCGGCGGGCTCGGGGCGCTCCTCCGTGGTGACGGCGAGCGGCTCCCGGGAGAGCGTCAGGTGCCAGGAGCCCGGCCCGTCGGTCGGCCGGATCCGGATGGTGCGCGGGTCGTCGCTGTGCACCGTGGACCGGCCGCGGAGCAGGAAGCCGCGCAGCAGTTCGTCGATGCCGTCCAGGGCGAGCGTGCCGTCGACGCCCGGGCCCGGCGAACCGGCCGCCGCGTCGGCGTCGAAGCGGTGCACGGCGGTCTCGTGCGCCTGGCGCCGGGCCCAGAAGGCCAGCGGGCTGGGTGCGGGCAGGAAGGTCCAGCACTCGACGTCGGCGGGGGCCTCGGACAGCACGGTCAGCAGGGCGGCGTGGCCCTCCCGGTACCAGTCGAGCAGTGCGGCGTCGGAGGGGTCCGGGCCGACCACGGCCTGCCGGTCCGCGCCCTCCGGCGGGGCGCTCAGGCCCTTCGCCGGGAAGGCGGCGGCCCAGCGGTGGACCTGGCCGATGTGGCGCAGCAGGTCGCTCAACCGCCAGTCCGGGCAGGTCGGGACGGGCGTGGTGAGGTCGGTGCGGGCGGCGGCGTCGGCCAGCAGGGCGCCCTCGCGGCGGACTGCTTCGATGTGCTCGGAGATCTCCATGGGACGGAGTCTTCCACCGCGGTCCGACATCGGTGGCGGATTTCGGACGGCCGCGGGCGGACGGTCCAGGAGCGGTCCAGGAGCGGCCCGGGGGTGGGCCCGGGGGTGGGCCCGGGGTGGTGCGGAAGGGGGCGGTGGGGCCGGTGTGATGTCGGCCTCCCGGTCACCGGGCGGACGCTACGGGCCGGTAACGTGAGCGCATGCCGATAACCCGTTCCCTCCTCTCCGCCCTCCGGGACGGCGGCCGCCGGGCCGCCGGGCGCCTCGTCCACCGGGGCTGGCGCTGGGTGCAGCGGACCGGCGCGGTCAGCAACCGGAACCCCGGTCCGTACCGGTTCGGCGAGCTGGGCGACGGCACCACCCTCGCCTTCCCGCTCGGGGCGGTGTTCAACGAACGGTGGATCACCATCGGGCCGTTCTCGATCATCGGCGAGCGGGTCACCATCAGCGCGGGCTTCCTGCCCGGGCTCGACCTCGGGCCGGAGCCGATCGTACGGATCGGCGGCGGCTGCGTGATCGGGCGGGACAGCCACATCGTCGGCCACCAGTCGATCGTGATCGGCGACGACGTCTGGACCGGCCCCGGGGTGTACGTCAGCGACCAGGCGCACGAGTACCGGGACACCGAGCTGCCGATCGGCAAGCAGTGGCCGCGCAACGAGCCGGTGGAGATCGGCGCCGGCAGCTGGATCGGCACCGGCGCGGTGATCATGCCGGGGGCGCGGATCGGCCGCAACGTGGTGGTCGCGGCCGGTGCGGTGGTGCGCGGCGAGGTGCCCGACCACAGTGTGGTCGCCGGGGCCCCGGCCAAGGTGGTTCGGCGCTGGACCGAGGAGGAGGGCTGGCAGCCGCCGCTGCGGCACGAACCGCCCCGGCCGCTGCCGGACGGGGTGACGGCGGAGCAGTTGCGGGCCCTGGTGGGGTGGGACCTGCGGCTGCCGGGGGAGCAGGACTGAGATCGTTCTGTCGACCCCGAGTTGTCGACCCCGAGCTGCTGACCCCGAGTTGTCGACCCCGGGGCGTTGATCTCGGGGCGTTGATCTCGGGACGGCGCCCGCGCCGCGGTCGGCGCGGGTGCCGTCGTTTCACGACCAGTGGGCCGGGGCCGACCGCTCGGCCGTCCGGGCCGCGATCGCGGCGGTGATCCGTAGGACGTCGGCCGGGCGCGCCGGGTCCAGCCCGGTGAGCACGGCGATCCGGCGCAGCCGGTAGTCGACGGTGTTGGGGTGCAGGTGCAGGGCGCTCGCGGTCTGTCGGCGGTTGAGGCCGCCGGCCAGGTGGATGCGCAGGGTGGTGAGCAACTCCCCGCCGTCGGCGAGGGGTTCGAGCAGGGCGGCGAGCCGCGCGCGGGCCTGGCTGGGCCGGGTGAGCTGGTACTCCAGCAGCACGTCGTCCAGCCGGTGCAGCCCGGGCGGTCGGCCGAACGCCCGGGCGACGTCCAGGACTTCACAGGCGAGGGCGGCGGCGCCGGGCACCTCCGCCGGCACCGCGGCGGCCGCTCCGGCCAGCACGGGCACCCCGGCGGCTCGGGCCGCGGCGGCGAGGGTGGCGCCGAGCCGGGGCCAGTCGGCCCCGTCCTCGGAGCCGTCGGTCGATCCGTTGTCGGAGCCGTCGGCGGGCCCGTCGGCCCGGTTGGTCGGGGACGGCAGCGGGAGGAGCAGCAGGCCGCCCGAGGGGGTGAGCGTGGAGAGCGCCGACTGCCGTGTGCGGTGGTCGAGTTCGGCGAGGAAGCGGCGCAGCTTGCGGCGGGCGGCGATGGCCGGGTCGATGCCGGGGGAGTGTTCGTCCGGGTGGTCGGCGAGGGACAGGCAGAGCACGGCGTAGCCGGCCGGCAGTTCGGTGCCGGCCCGGGCGGCCACCTCCTCGGCGGGGGTGCCGGCGAGCAGTGCGGTCAGGAGGGACTGCCGGGCGGTCGAGCTCCGGTCGCCGGCCGACTGCTGCCCGTCCAGGTAGCCGGCGCCGGCGGCGGTGGTGGCCCGGCGGAGCTGGTCGAGCAGCAGGCGGTTGAGCAGCACCAGGTCGGCGGCGTCCCCGGCGTGGGCGTCCCGGGTGAGGAACTCCCAGCAGACCTCCAGTCCGAGGTGGTGGGCGAGCAGGACGGCGTCCAGTGGCAGGCCCTCCTCGGCGCGGCGCGCTGCGGCCTCCCGTACGGCGGTGAACTCCTCGGCGGGGGCGGGGAGTCCGGTGCGGACGGCGTGGGCCAGGCCGCGGATGCGGCGCTCGGTGTCCCGGGTGAGTTCGCCGGTGAGCTGCTCGCGCGGGAGGCGGTGGTAGACCGGCACCCGTTCCAGCAGGGCGGCGACCACGACGGCGGCCAACGCGCGGGCGCCGCCGAGGAGTCTCTGGTCGGCCGGGAGCCCGCCGATCACCGGGACGCGCCACGGCGAGGGGTGGTCGGCGGCGCCGGTGGCCGTGGCGGTGGCCGTGTCGGTTGCGGTGGCCGTTTCGGCAGAGGCGTCGGCGGGCCGGTGCGCGGGGAGTTCGGCGGAGCGGCTGGTGGGGGTGCAGTGGGGCGCGTTGTGACCGGTCACAGAGAACACCGTCCAGGTCTGGGGGACGCCCAAGGGCCGGGCCGGAAGGGTGACCGCATCATTGAGCCACTCGGGTTACCTGTTGGTAACAAACTTCCGCTGTGGAGGCAACAGTTGAGAACCCCGCTTCTCCGCTTCTCCGCAACTCCGCTGCGCCGCCGGTTCGGCGGAGCCTTCGGCGCGGCCGTCCTGGCGGGCGCGCTGCTGGTCGCCGCCGCGGCCCCCGCCGCGGCCGCCCCGGCCGTCGCCACCCCGGCCGCTGCCGCGGCCCCCGCCTCGGCCGCGCTCCCGCCCGACGGTGACTCGGTGGCCTCGCCGCCCGGCGCCAACGACTGGAGCTGCCGGCCGTCCGCCGCCCACCCCGACCCGGTGGTGCTGGTGCACGGCACCTTCGCCAACCGCTACGAGAACTGGCTGGCGCTCTCCCCGCTGCTCAAGGGCCTCGGGTACTGCGTCTTCGCCCTCGACTACGGCACCGTTCCGGGCATCACCTCCACCGGCAGCGGTCTGCTGCTGCCGATCGGCGGCCTCGGTCCGGTGCCCGCCTCGGCGGCCCAACTCGCCCACTTCGTCGACCTGGTGAGGTCCGCGACCGGTGCGGCCAAGGTCGACATCGTCGGCCACTCCCAGGGCGGCATGCTGCCGAACTACTACCTCAAGTTCCTCGGCGGGGCCTCCAAGGTGGACAGGCTGATCGGCCTGGCACCGTCCAACCACGGCACGACCCTCGACGGGATCACCAAGCTGGCGCCGTACTTCCCCGGCGTCGCCGACCTGATCTACACCGTCTGCCAGGCCTGCCGCGACCAGGCGGTGGGCTCCGCCTTCAACGCCACCATGGCCTCCCGGCCGGACACCGTGCCGGGCGTGCACTACACGGTGATCTCGACCGTGTACGACGAGGTCGTCACCCCGTGGCGGACCCAGTTCCTGAACGGGTCGGACGTGGACAACCAGGTGCTCCAGGACCACTGCCCGGTCACCCTCGCCGAGCACGTCGCCATCGCGTTCTCGCCGACGGCGCTGCACCTGGTGACCAACGCGCTGGACCCGGCGCACGCCACGCCGGTGTTCTGCGGCTGACGCGGCCGGTGCCGCCGCTGCCCGTGCCCCCGGTTCCGGCGGGGGTACGGGCAGCGGGCTGCTCAGTCGGTGGTGCTCAGTCCGTGGTGCGGCGCGCGGCGGTGCGGAAGGTGATCGCGGCGGTGACGCCGTCGGGCCGCAGCTCGTGGGTGCCCGGTGCTTCGAGGGCCGGTGCGTCGAGTACTGCGGCGTCGTAGCGGCCGAGTTCGGTGCCGCCGTCGACGACGGCCGTACCGGACAGGCAGACCAGCAGGACGGTCGACCCCTCCGGGACGGCGACGCTGCCGGGCCCGGTCCGGAGCTCCACGACGGCGTCGGCCCGGCCGCGGCGGGTCATCACGTTGAAGTCCACCACCGGGCCGCCGAGCAGCCGGCAGTCGGTGGCGGCGTCGCCCGGGAAGGCGAACGGGCGGAACGGGGCGTCGACCAGCTGCTCGACGCCGTCCACGGCGAGCGCCATGCCGGCGCCCTCGACCAGGGTGATCACCCGGTCGATCCCGGGGAACGGCGAGAACGGGCCGGCCGAGGCGACATCGGCGAGGCTCACCCGCCAGTCGAAGTCGGCCATCCCGGCCCCGGCGGGGGACCCGGCGACCTCCCGGGTCACCCCGCCCCCGTTGAGCCACGGGGTGGCCGGGCGCTCGCTCGCCCGCAGTACCTGGATGCGTCCGGTGGTGGTCATGGGTCCGCATCCTGCCACTGCCGGGGCGGGTCCGTCAGTGCCGCCCGGCCGTCAGTGCCGTTCGACCGCGAGCCCCGCCCGGTCGCCCGGTCGCCCGGCCGTCAGTGCCGCCGGACCGTCAGCGGCAGCAGGGCCGCGGCGGTGGCCGCGACCGCGACCGTGGTCAGGGCGAGCGGCAGTCCGACCGCATCGGCGAGGAAGCCGATCACCACGGGCCCGATCAGCATCCCGCCGTACCCGAGCGTCGAGGCGAGCGCGACACCCTGCGGCCCGCCCGCCGCACCGGCGCGCGCGATGGCGAGCGGGAACAGGTTGGCCAGCCCGAGGCCGACCAGCACGAACCCGCCGATGGCCACCGGCACCGACGGGGCCAGGGCGGCGAGCAGCATGCCGGCCGCGGCGGTGAGTCCGCCGAGCAGCATCAGCCGGTTCTGGCCCAGCCGGATGGACAGCCAGGTGCCGCCCACCCGTCCGCTGGTCATGGCGAAGGCGTACGCGGCGTACCCGGCGGCGGCGGTGCCCGCGCCCGCGTGGACGTCGTCGGTGAGGTGGAGGGTGGTCCAGTCGGCGACGGCGCCCTCGCCGTACGCCGTGCACAGGGCGGTGAGGCCGAGCAGCAGGACCAGCAGGCGGACGTGCCTCCCGCCGGCCGGAGCGGCGGCTGGAACGCTGGTCGGGCCGTCGGCCGGGCCGGGGGTCCGGTCCGGGGCGACCATCGGCGCGGCCGGGCTGCGCAGCAGGACGACGCCCGCGCCGACGGTCACGGCGAGTCCCAGCAGGCCGCCGAGCGCGAGCGCCCACGCGGTGGTCAGCCGCTCGGCGAGCAGTCCGCCGATGCCCGCGCCGAGCAGCCCACCCAGGCTGTACCCGGCGTGGAAGCTGGGCATGACGGGCCGGCGCAGCTGGGCGACCAGGTCGACGGCGGCGCTGTTCATGGCGACGTTGGCGCCGCCGTACCCGGCGCCGAACAGCACCAGCACCCCGCCGAGCGAGTACACCGAATGGGTGTGCGCGGGCAGCGGGACGGCGAGGGCGAGCAGGGCCAGCGAGGCCACGGTGACCGGGCGCGAACCGTAGCGCAGGCAGAGCCGACCGACGGCCGGCATGGTGAGGACGGCGCCGACGGACAGGCAGAGCAGGGCCAGTCCGAGGGCGCTGTGCGAGGCGCTGACCTGGCTGCGGACGTCCGGGATGCGGACGACCCAGGCGGCGAACAGGAAGCCGTCGACGGCGAAGAAGGCGGTGAGCGCGAGCCGTGCGGCGCCCCAGGGGCTGTCCGCGACCGGGGGTGTGCTGCGAGACTGGGGGGAGGTCGGGTCGGCGTGGCGGTGGGAACTGATTTTGTTTCGAAGCGACACAAAGTCACAATAGGGGCGTGCAGCTCTCACCTTCAAGCCCGCGGCCCCGCTCCGGGACCGACGCCGACGCGCAGCGCGACGCCCACCGCCGCGCGGCGCCCGACCGCGGTCGGACGCTGCTCGGCCCGGCGCTCTCGCTCATCCACACCGGCCAGACGCCCACCCGGTCCGCGCTGACCCGCGCGCTGGACGTCACCCGGGCCACCGCCGGCGCCGTCACGGCCGAACTGGAGGCGCTCGGCCTGATCACCGTCGACTCCCGCCCGGCCGGCGGCGGTCGCGGCCGTCCCTCGCACCGGCTGGCGATCGACCCGCAGGGCCCGGTCGTGGTCGCCGGCCAGATCCACGCCGACGGCCTGAGCGTCACCCTGGCCGGACTCGGCGGACTGCTCGACCCGCCCGTCCACCTGCCGCTGCCCGCCGCCACCGATCCGGTCCGGATGCTGCGCGCCGTCGCCCAGGCCGGCGCCGAGCTGGCCCGCGCGACCGACCGCCGCTGCCTGGCCGCCTCGCTCGCACTGCCCAACCCGGTCACCGAGCCGGACGGCACCGCGCTCGCCGCGCTGCACTTCGCCTGGCCCAGCGGCACCCCGGTCGCCGACCTCTACGACGTCGAGGTCGGCCGCGCCGACCACGGCCCGAAGGCCGTGCGGCCGCTGCCCGCCGTCATCGCCAACGACGCCAACCTCGCCGCCCTCGCCGAGTACCGGCACGGCGCCGGGCGCGGTGCCCGGCACCTGCTCTTCGTCACCTCCGGCCACCGCGGCGTCGGCGGCGCGCTGGTGATCGACGGGCACCTGCACACCGGCAGCGCCGGGCTCGCCCTGGAGGTCGGCCACCTCACCGTCGACCCGCAGGGCCGCCCCTGCGCGTGCGGCAACCGGGGCTGCCTGAACGCCGAGACCGACCCGGACGCGCTGTTCGCCGCCGCCGGCCTCACCCCGGAGCCCGGCCGCCCGCTGCTCGACCAGGCGCGCGAGCTGTGCTGGGCGGCCGCGACCGACGAGCGGGCGCGGGCCGCGGTGGAGCACGTGATCGACCGGCTCGGGCTCGGGCTGGCCGGGGTCGCCAACATCCTCAACCCGGACCGGGTGGTGCTCAGCGGCCTGCACCTCGACCTCCTGGAGGCCGCCCCCGACCGGCTGCGCGCGGTGGTCGCCGACCGCAGCCTGTGGGGGCGCAGCGGGCGGGTGCCGATCGTCGGCGCGGAGCTGGCGCACGGCGCGCTCGCGGGCGCCGCCGAGCTCGGCTGGGGGCCGTACCTCGCGGACCCGCAGTCGGTGCCGGTCTGAGGAGGCGGGCAGCGGGCAGCGGGTGGCGTGCGGCAAGCGGCGGGCGGGCCGCGAGGGGCGATAAGCGGAAGCTGGGCCTACGAAAACGGTCACTTATCGTAACTCTCGTACACTCGTAGTGAGCAGCGGGGGGCCGCAACGAGGGAGTACGTGACCATGAGCACCCAGTCCGGTGGGATCGTCGGCATCGAGCCGACCGTCGACGTCGACCGCTCCGACCAGCAGTACCGCGACTGGCTCAAGGAGGCGGTGCGCAAGGTCCACGCCGACGCCAACCGCTCCGCCGACACCCACCTGCTGCGCTTCCCGCTGCCCGCCGAGTGGGGGATCGACCTCTACCTCAAGGACGAGTCCACCCACCCGACCGGCTCGCTCAAGCACCGGCTGGCCCGCTCGCTCTTCCTCTACGGGCTCTGCAACGGCTGGATCCGCCCCGGAAAGCCGGTGATCGAGGCCTCCAGCGGCTCCACCGCCGTCTCCGAGGCGTACTTCGCCCAGCTCATCGGGGTGCCGTTCATCGCCGTCATGGCCAAGAGCACCAGCCAGGCCAAGATCGACCTGATCGAGTTCCACGGCGGCGAGTGCCACCTGGTCGAGCGCTCGGACGAGGTCTACGAGGCCTCCGCTCGGCTCGCCGAGGAGACCGGCGGGCATTACATGGACCAGTTCACCTACGCCGAGCGGGCCACCGACTGGCGCGGCAACAACAACATCGCCGAGTCGGTCTTCGCCCAGCTGCGCCTGGAGCCGCACCCGGAGCCTGCCTGGATCGTGGCCACCGCGGGCACCGGCGGCACCTCGGCGACCATCGCCCGGTACGTGCACTACATGCAGTACGACACCCGGATCTGCGTCGCGGACCCGGAGAACTCCTGCTTCTTCGAGGGCTGGGTGAACCACGACCCGGACGCCGTCTGCGCGAGCGGCTCCCGGATCGAGGGCATCGGGCGGCCCCGGATGGAGCCGAGCTTCGTGCCCGGGGCGGTCGACCGGATGATGAAGGTGCCCGACGCCGCCTCGATCGCCGCGGTGCGGCTGCTGGAGCAGGTGCTCGGGAAGAAGGCCGGCGCCTCCACCGGGACGGGACTGTGGAGCGCGCTGCGGATCGTCGCGGAGATGCGGGCGGCCGGTCGGACGGGCAGCGTGGTCGGCCTGATCTGCGACCCGGGGGACCGCTACCTGGACAAGTACTACTCGGACGACTGGCTGGCCGGTGAGCGGATCGACATCGCCCCGTACCGGTCCGCCCTGGAGGACTTCCTGGCGGGCGGCGCCTGGACTGGCTGACGGGTCGTCGGCTGGCGGGTGGCGACTGACAACTGACGGATGACAACTGGCAGGTGACAGATTTCAAAATCTGTTATCTGTCAGTTGTCATCCGTCGTCCGTCACCCGCCCGCACCCCGTCGGATCACGGCCCGGCCGCCCGCGAGGTCGATCCCGGTGCGCTTCGGTGCGCCGTCGTGCTCGTCGTCCCGCAGCACCAGCTCGACCCGGCGCTGCTCCAGCTGTGCCCGCTTGCCCGGGTAGAGCAGCGCGTGCAGCTCCTCCGTCGCGGTCGCACCGGCGCCGCGCCCGACCGGGGCGGCGTGCCGACTGCGAAGTCGCCGCAGCACCGCACCGAGGGAGAACAGCACCACCAGCCCGGCCGGTAACAGCAGTCCGCCCGCGGCGCCCGTCAGAAGCGTTTCCATGACCGGCCCAACGCCCCGTCGCCGACGGGGAGTTCCCGCGCCGTCCCGCCGTCCCGCCGTCCCGCCGTCCCGCCGTCCCGCCGTCCCGCCGTCCCGCCGTCCCGCCGTCCCGCCGTCCCGCCGTCCCGCCGTCCGGCCTACGGCAGAGTTGCAGCCGGCAGGTCCGCCGGGACGAGCAGCTGCAGTTCCTCCGTGGACGGGTCGGCCAGCGAGGCCACCCGCACCGCGTGGCGCTCGACCATGGTCTCGAACACCTGCCGCGCGGTGCGCCCGTTGCCGAAGTTGGGGCCGCGCTCCAGCCCGCCGAAGTGGTCCAGCAGGGCGCCCTCGGCGGCCTCGGAGAGCGCGTACTCGTGCTCCGCGCACTGGGCCCGGGCGATCTCCAGGAGTTCGTCCGCCGTGTAGTCGGGAAAGGTGACGGTCCGTGAGAAACGGGACGAGACACCGGGGTTGGCGGAGAGGAAGCGCTCCATCTCGGCGGTGTAGCCGGCCACGATGACGACCACCTCGTCCCGGTGGTCCTCCATCAGTTTGACCAGGGTGTCGATCGCCTCGCGCCCGAAGTCCCGGGCGCCGTCCTCGGGGGCGAGGGCGTACGCCTCGTCGATGAAGAGGACCCCGCCGCGGGCCCGGTCGAAGGCGGCGGCGGTGCGGATCGCGGTGGAGCCGATGTGCTCGCCGACGAGGTCGACCCGGGCCACCTCGACCAGGTGGCCGCGCTGGAGCACCCCGAGCGAGGCGAGGATCTCGCCGTACAGCCGGGCGACGGTGGTCTTGCCGGTGCCGGGGGCGCCGGTGAAGACCAGGTGGCGGCGGAGCGAGGGGGCCTTGAGGCCGGCCTGGCGGCGGCGCCGGCCGACCGAGATCAGGTCGATCAGTGTGCGCACCTCCTGCTTCACCGTGGCCAGGCCGACCAGCGAGTCCAGTTCGGCGAGCGCCTCGTCGGCCGGGCGGCAGTCCGGGATCGGCGCGATCGTGGCCGTCGCCGCGGCGGCGGAGCCCGCCACCGGGGAGGTCGAGAGGGCGGTCGACACCGGTGCCGCCGTAGCGTGTTGGGCGGGCCTCGGGGCGGGCAGCTCGGGCCGTCCGGCGGTGCCCGGGCCGGCCGGGGCGGGCGGGGCCACGTCGTCCGAGGTGCACCCCTCCGCGACCGGTCCGGGCTCGGAGAACTCGAAGCCGGCCCGTTCGTTCTGCTCCGCCCGGCAGCGGGTGAGCTGGGTGCGGCACCCGTCGATGATGTGGAAGCCGAAGCCCTTGCCGTGCGAGACCCGGCAGTCCTCGAAGGTGCCGCGGCCCTGGGCCGAGACGTACACCCCGGCGTCGGTGCTGGCCCGTACCGTGCACTCGCGCAGCACCGGGTCGGCGCCCTTGGTGACGATCACCCCGGTGGCGACGTCGGAGATCTCGCAGTCGGTGAGCAGTCCGCCGCTGCCGTGGTCGCGGAACCAGAGCCCGGTCCCGGCCTCCTGCACCTGGCAGGAGGCGAGCGTGACGGTGGCCCCGCCGCTGACCGAGACGGCCGAGCTGCGGATCCGGCTGAACGAGCAGCCCCGGGCGACGGCCGCGGAGTCCCGGTCGAGGACGAACAGCGCGTCCGGCAGGTCGTACAGCGAGCAGTCGGTGAGGGTCAGCCGGGCGCCGTCGCTGACCCACAGCGCCGGGTACTCACCGGTGGAGCCGTGGATCCGGCAGGACTCGGCGACCGCCTCGGTGCCCTGGTCCCAGACCGAGAGCGCGCCGCGCCCGAAGTCCCGCACGGTGCTGTTGGAGAGGCGGAGTTTGGCGCGGCCGCGCAGGTCGGCGCCGTTCTCCGGCAGGTCGTGCACCCGGCAGCCGGTGAGCACCAGTTCGGCCTCGCCGTCCAGGGTCAGGCCGTTGCCGGTGACCCGGTGGATGTCGCAGTCGACCAGCCGCCCGCCGGCCTGGGCCTCGGCCTGCACGCCGCTGCCGCGGATCTCGTAGATCTCGCAGCCGGTGAGCTCCGCGGCGCTGCCCGGGTCGGAGAGCAGCACGCCGGCGCCGGAGGCGTGGTGGATCCGGCAGCGGTCGAGGGCGGCGGTCGCCCCGCCGAGCACGGCGAGCCCGGCCTGGCCGGCCGCGGCGACCTCGCAGTCCTCGAAGGCGGCGGCGGTGCCCTCGCCGCGCAGCCGCAGCCCGAGGCCGCCGGGGTTGGCGACCACGCAGCCGCGCAGGGTCGGGCGGGCGCCGCCGCCGATCTCGACCCCGGTGGCGGAGCGGGTCTCGATCCGGCAGCCGCTGAACGCGGGCGTCGCCTGCGCTCCGGTGACCAGGACGGCCGGGGCGGAGCTGTCGCCGCCCTCGACCACCAGGTCGCGCACGGTCGCGGCGGCGGTGACGGTGATCGCCACCCCGGAGGCCGGTTCGATCCGGACGGTGCCCGGGCCCTGGGCCGCAACGATCGTCACCGGCTTGTCCAGCAGCACGTTCTCCCGGAAGGTGCCGGGCCGGACGGTCACGGTGTCGCCCGGCTCGGCGGCGGCCAGGGCCTCCGCGAGCGTGTCGTACTCGCCCGCGCGGCGGCGCCAGCGGGATGCGCTGTCCTGGGTGACCCGGACCCTGTGCTCAGCCATGACGATCTGTCGTCCCCACCTTCGTCGTGCCGGCGATCAACGGGCCGTGGGCGCGGGGGTGCGCGGGCCGTCCGCCCACCGTAGCGCGCCCGGACGGGTGATCCGTCCGTCCGTCCGGACCGGCCGGTGCGCCCGCCCGGGGCCGCTCGGCACGGGCGGGCACCGGGGGCGCCCACCGCGGCCACAGGTTCCGACCACTTGCTTCAACGAGCGCGCACAGCCGGAGTTCCGTGCCGGCGGGCCGGAGGCCGCGCTCCGGGCAGGGCGCGGGAGTCGGGGCAGGGCGCGGCGGTGGCGTCAGCGCTGGTCGGGGGACCAGTGCGCCCCGTCCTCCAGGACCTCGACGTCGTCGCCGAGGCGCAGCGTCCCCAGCACGTCGCCCTCGACGCCGGCCGGGCGCTCGGGGATCAGGTTCTGTCCGAACGCGGCCCTCCGCAGCAGCCGGTGGTGCCGGGCCAGGGTGCGCAGCGGCTCGGGGCCGCGCCGCTCGCCGCTCTCCTGGTCGGTGGTGGTGACCACGCAGCGGCCGCAGGGCTTGACCACCTGGAAGGTGAGCGCGCCGATCCGGATCCGGCGCCAGCCGTCCTCGGCCCAGGGCTCGGAGCCGGCGACCGCCACGTTGGGGCGGAAACGTTCCATCGGCAGGGTCTCGTGGCCGTCCGGGTGCTCGGCGGCGATCAGTCCGTTGAGCCGCTCCAGCGAGCCGGTGGTGGTGAGCAGCAGCGGGAAGCCGTCGGCCATCGAGACGGTGTCGCCGGGCCGGCCGTACTCCGGGTCGACGGGCCGGGCGCGCGGGTCGTCCAGGTGCACCAGGCGGTAGTCGCCGAGGCGGTCGGCGATCCACTCGTGGGCGTCCTTGGCGGCCTCGACGGCGCGGAAGCGGGTGCCCCAGACCTCGACCTCGGCGATCGGGTCGCCGGCGTCGGCGGCGGGCGCGGCGACCTCGATCCGGGAGCCGTCGGGGGCGGTCAGCGCGAGTGCGCCGTCCGGCAGCAGGTCGACCCGGACCTGTCCGAGGGCGGCGTTCTCGCGCTGGCTGACGAAGCGTCCGGTGGGGTCGGCGAGCATCCAGCGGCGGTCTCCGGCCAGACCCCAGGGATGGACCGCGGCGCTGTCGGGGCTCAGGCGGTACATCGACTTGACGGGGTAGACGTGGAGTCCGGTGAGGTGCATCCCTCCATCCTGCCAGCAGCGATCGGAGCGGACGCGGCTGCCCCGGGGCGCTTCGCGACCGCTGCGGACCGGTGGGGGAGCACCGGTCCGGGACCTCTCCCGGCCCCCGTACGCGCACGGACCGCCCGGTACGCCGTGGGGGGCGTTCCGGGCGGTCCGTGGATGACCCGTTCTCCGTTCGCCCGGCGTTCGGGGGGCGCCGGGTGGTGCTCAGGTGGTGCGGGTGGTGGCCGGCGGGGGCGGCCCCGTGGTGCGCTCGGGCTCAGTAACCCTGGCCCTGCGGCTGGTAGCCGCCCTGCTGGTAGCCGCCGGGCTCGCCGTACGGGCCGGGGCGCTGCGGCTGCATCGGGCGGACCGGCGCGACCGGCGCCATGGCCGGGCGCAGCTGGGCGCCGCCGAAGCTCTGGTCGCCGCCCTGGCCCTGGAAGCCGGGGCCGGCCGGGTTCTGGCCGCCGAAGGACTGCTGGCCGCCGAAGCCCTGCGGACCGCCCTGCGGGCCGCCGGGCTGGCCCTGGCCGAAACCGGCCGGTCCGCCGGTCGGCTGCGCGCCGAAGGTCTGCTGCCCGCCCTGGCCGATGAAGGTGTTCTGGCCGCCGAAGCTCTGGCCGCCGGTCGGCTGGTAGCCACCGCCGGCGGTCTGCGCGAAGGTCGGGGCGGCGGGCTGCGGTCGCTGGTACGGCTGGGGGGCGCCGTAACCGGGGACGGGCGGCTGCGGCGCGGAGGCGTACGCGGGCGCGGGCTGCGCCGGGATGTACGCCGTGGCCGGGCCGGCGGAGGGGCCGCTGCTCGGGCCGGGGCCCAGGGCGAGGCGGGCGGGCGGCAGCGCGGGGAGGTTGCTGCCGGCACTCTCGTACCCGTTGCCGTACCGGTTCTCGTAGGACTGGCCGAGGCCGGATCCGTAACCGGAGGACAGCGCCGGGGGCAGGGCCGCCGGCACGTTGATGGGTGCGATCTGGGGGACGCCGCGCTCAGCCACGAGGCTGTCGTAGATCGGCGTGCCGGAGGAGAAGGACGGAGAGGGGTAGCCGACTCCGTCGTAGGAGCGGGGCGAGGTCATGGGGCATACGGTAAGCCCACAATGCGCCTGCTGAGGAGAGCGGGAGGGGGAGCAGTTCGAGTGTTTACACAGTCTTCGCCCGCACAAAGGTTTCGAAAGTAGGAAGAACGGACATACCGGCGTTCAGTTCCGGACAGTCCTGGCACCCCGTCAGTGATCGAACAGCACCCGGACGCAGCCCCCGCAAGGCCTTGCGGTGACGGGCCGATGGCCGTTCGGGGACGCCGTGGAGAAACTTTTGCGGACAGGGCGTGCGCCGGCGCATTCGAGCCCCCGCCGACGGTCCGGCGGAGGCTCGTGAATGTTTGGGGAATAAATTTCCCGTCAGCGCCCACAGCGGGCGTTCCGGGCGCGGTCCGGTACCGGTTTGGGCGCGGTCCGGTAGCGGTCCGACCGCCGTCCGGATGCCATCCGGGGCGTCAGTGCGACTGCAGCGCCTGGGACTGCGCGGGCAGACCGGGTCGGGCGGCCACCTCGCTGGTGCAGAAGGAGCAGCGGGTCGCGGCGGCCGGGATCGAGCTCAGGCACTCCGGGCAGTCGGCCTTGGCGGCCGGCGCCGAGGCCTTCTCGAAGCGGTCCTGCAGCTTGCCGACCGGCACCACCACGGCGAAGTAGATGAGCGCGCTGACCAGCACGAACCCGATCAGCGCGTTGACGAAGAGGCCGTACGGGAACTTGGTGCCGCCCACCTCGAAGGTCTTCTGGGTGAAGTCGCCGACCGCGCCGGTGGCGACCCCGATCAGCGGGGTGAGGAAGGCGCTGACGAACCCGGTGACGACGGCGGTGAAGGCCGCGCCGATCACGATGCCGACCGCGAGGTCCACCACGTTGCCGCGCAGCAGGAAGCTGCGGAATCCCTTGAACACCGGGTGACTCCAAATCCGAACGGGGAAGGGGGAGATGGGGCAGAACGGCGGGCGCCCCGGCCGGACATCCTGCCGACCGGCGCGGGCCGAGGTCCAACCGCGTTCACCCGATCCGCGTAACCGGTCGGCGGCCCGGAGCGGGCGCGCCCGGGCGGGGCACGGGCCCTGCGCGTACCGGCCGTCCGGCCGCCCGCGGCCCGAGGTTGACCCGTTGGGGTGACGCTTGGGTGCGCGCCGCTGCCGTGACCGTCGGTGGGGCGCCCGGTGCGGCCCCCGGTGCGGCGCCGGCGGCGTGAGCCGGTCCCCGACGCGGCGTGCGGGGGAGCGGAGGGCGGCCCTGCGGAGCGGCGGGGGGCGAGGCGGGGCGCACGGCGGTCGCAACCGGCGCACGACGGCGGGTCCTCAGCGCACACCGGGTGTACGGGCGCGGGCGCACGGGCCACCACCAGGTTGCGCGAAGGGGCTGTACCGCGCCGGGCGCTGTGCCAAGGTCGGTCCATGCCCGACCCTACGGCGGCCGATTCGGCCGGAGCCCGCCCGCGCGTCCTGCACCTGATCAGCGACGAACGCCGGGGCGGCGCCCAGAACTTCGCCCGTGACCTCCACCGGGAACTGCGCCGCCGGGGCCAGGCCTCCGCGCTGTGCGCGCTCGCCCCGCACCCGGCCGTACCACCCGCCCGGCCGGGCGCGGCCGGGGTGTGCACCGCGGGGACGGTCGTCCCGGGGACCTGCGGCGAGGGCTGTCCCGACACCGCCCGGCCGCGCGCCGCCGCCGTGCTCGGCCCCGGCCGCCTGCGCCCGAGCACCCTGTGGGCGCTGCGCTCCGCCGCCCGCGCCGCCGACGTGGTGCTCGCCCACGGCTCCGACACCCTGGCCGCCTGCGCCCTCGCCCTGGCCGGCACCCCCACCCCCTTCGTCTACGTCTCGGTCGGCCACCCCCGCTACTGGACCGCCAACCGGCTGCGCAGACTGCGCGGGGGCGCCCTGATGCACCGCGCCGCGGCCGTCACCACGCTCACCGACGAGGCGCGCGAGGTGCTGGAGGGACAGTTCGAACTGCCCGGCGGCAAGGTCCGGGTGATCCCCAACTCCCGTGCGGCCGAGAGCTATCCGCCCGCCGACGGCCGGGACGACCGGCGTGCCGCCCGGCATGCCCTGGGCCTGCCCGCCGACGTCCTGCTGGTCGCCTGGATCGGTGCGATAGCTCCCGAGAAGCGGCTCGACCTCGCCCTCGACGTGCTCGACCGGCTGCCCGACGTCCGGATGGCCGTCGCCGGGGACGGCCCGCTGCTGGAGGCCCTGGCACGCCACCCGGCCGCCGCCCGCGCCCACTTCCTCGGCCCGCTGCCCGACCCGGCCCCGCTCTACCGGGCCGCCGACGCACTGCTGCTCACCAGCGACAGCGAGGGAGTGCCCGGGGCGCTGATCGAGGCGGCGCTGGCCGGGGTGCCCGCCGTGGCCACCGACGTCGGCTGGGTGCGCGAGGTGGTCCGGGACGGCGCCACCGGAGCGCTGGTCGCCCCCGGGGACCCGCTCGCGCTGGCCGAGGCGCTGGCCAAGGTGCTGGCCTGCAACCGTGCGGGCCTCGGCGCGGCGGCCCGGGCGCACGCGCTGGAGCACTTCGAACTGGGTGCGGTGGTGGACGACTGGCAGCGGCTGGTCGCCGAGGTGTGGGCGGGCGGCCCGCCGAGCTGAGCCGCGGCCCGGCTACGCCGTTCGGGCGAATCCGGGCCCGCCGCCCCGTACCGACTCGCCGGTAACGGGGCGTCGGCACCACACTGCCCGGTGTGAACTCGAAGTCGCTGCTGCGGTCCGCCGTCCTGCTCGCCATCGCCGCCGGGATCGCCGTGTCGCCCGTCCAGGCCGGTGCGGTGGCCCACCGATCCCCCTCCGAGGGAGCGCAGTTCGTCAAGCTCGACCACCCGCAGCCGGTGCGCGAGGACACCCGCACCGAGGCGGTCGAGTTCTTCTGGTACGACTGCGGCCACTCCCAGGCGCTGGAGCAGCCGCTGGAGGCCTGGGCCGAGAAGCACCGCGCCGACGTCGCGCTCCGCCGGGTCCCGGCGATCTGGCCGGGCGGTTCGGACGAGGGCGTGCAGCGCGCCCACGCCCGGCTGTACTACACCGTGGAGCGCCTCGGGCTGGTCGACCGCCTCCAGGTCAGCGCGTTCCGCTCGATCCACACCGACCACGCCGACCTCACCACCGAGGCCGCCGCCACCGACTGGGCGGTGCGCCACGGCGTCGACGCCCAGCGCTTCCGTACGGCCTACCGCTCCGCCGAGGTGGGGCGGTCGGTGGACGACGCGGCCGCCCAGTTCGTCCGTTACGGCATCAACGAGCTCCCGACGGTGGTCGTCCAGGGCGAGTACCGGACCTCGCCGACCAAGGCCGGCGGCGTCGGGGCGATGCCCGAGGTGCTCGACTACCTGGTGCAGCAGGAGCAGGTGAAGAGCCACCGGAGCACGACCGGCGGGTGACACCTGGTCAGCTCGCTCCCGCACAGGCCTATGCCTAACCGTTCAGATACGCTTTAATGGTTAGCATGAGCGAGCTGACGATCCCCCAGGTCCACCACCGCCACGTCGACCTCGACGGTCTGCGCGTCTTCTACCGCGAAACCGGCCCGGCCGACGCCCCCGTCCTCCTGCTGCTGCACGGCTTCCCCTCCGCCTCCCACCAGTACGCCCGGCTGCTCGACGCGCTCGGCACCCGCTACCGCCTGATAGCCCCCGACTACCCCGGCTTCGGTCACAGCGACAGCCCCTCGCCGGAGACCTTCCCGTACCGCTTCGACACCCTCGCCGACGTCATCGAGCGCTTCTGCCTCGCCCTCGGCCTGGACCGCTTCGCGCTCTACGTCTTCGACTTCGGCGCCCCCGTCGGCCTGCGGCTGGCCACCCGCCGGCCGGAGTGGATCACCGGCCTGGTGGTCCAGAACGGCAACGCCTACGAGGAGGGACTCTCCGACCAGGCAAAGGGGTTCATCGCCAACCGGCGCGGCGTCCCCGGCGCCGAGGAGGCCGCCCGCTCGATCCTCACCCTGGACGTCACCCGCAGCCAGTACGAGGGCGGCACCACCGACCCGAGCCTGGTCGCCCCCGACGGCTGGACCCTCGACCAGCACTTCCTCGACCTGCCCGGCCGCAAGGACATCCAGGTCGAGCTCGCCCTCGACTACTTCTCCAACGTCGAGCTCTACCCGGCCTGGCAGGCCTGGCTGCGCGCCGAGCAGCCGCCCACGCTGGTGATCTGGGGGCGCAACGACCCGTTCTTCACCGAGGCCGGCGCCCGCGCCTACCTGCGCGACCTGCCCGGGGCCGAACTGCACGTCCTGGACACCGGGCACTTCGCCCTGGAGGAGAAGCTGCCCGAAATCGCCCTGCTGATCGACGACTTCCTCGCCCGGACGCAGAAGTAGCCGCTTCGGCGGGGGAGTTCAGCCCCGGCGCAGCAGGTAGCTGACGAAGCCGAGCGTCCCCCGGTAGCCGTGCAGCCATCCGGTGCGGTGCGCGTCCGCGGCCTCGCGGGCGGCCGCCGCGTCCGGGTCCTCCGGGTGGTCCAGTGCCCACTCGGCCAGCGAACCCGTCCAGGAGAACTCGTAGTCGTCCCACTCGCGCACCGAGCTGACGTGCCCGTACACCGGTGTCCAACCCGCCGCGAGCACCCGGTCGGTGGTCGTCGCGAGGTCCGCGAAGTCCTCCGGGACGGCGCCCAGTCCGTCCAGCGCGGCCCGGGACGGCTCCCGCTCCCAGAACCCCTCGCCGACCAGCAACCGCCCACCGGGAGCGAGCAGTTCGCGGGCCGCCGCGAGCGTGGGCAGCAGTCCGTCGAAGGCGTGGGTGGAGCCCACGCACAGCACCAGGTCGAAGGGCTCGCGGTCGGTGAACTCCCGGGCGTCCCGGTGGTGCAGGCCGATCCGGCGCACCACGCCGAGCGCCGTCGCCGCCTCCCTCGCCCGGGTCAGCGCCGCGGCGTCCACGTCCACCCCCACCGCCCGCCAGCCCGGCCGCGCGGCCAGCGCCCGCAGCAGCCAGGCGCCCTCCCCGCAGCCGAGGTCCAGCACCCGGCCGCTGTCCTGCCCGCCCAGCGCGCGCTCCAGCAGCCGGGACACCGAGCCGTCCGACAGGGGCGCCGCGATCGGGCGGTGGGCATGGGCGAGCCGGGAGATCCGCTGACGGTCCATCCGAGCAGTATGGGCCCCGCCCGGCCCGCCGCGCCGCCCTTTTCCCGCCTCGGGGATTGCCTCGGGGACCGCCTCGGGAATCGCCTCTGGGCTCACCTCGCGGCTCACCTCCCGGAGTACGTCCGGCCCTTCCAGGCCGCGCCCCGGCCGCGCCAGTGCTGCACCGCCGAGTCCACCGTCATCAGCAGGTACAGCGAAGCGGTGAACGGCAGCAGCAGCACGGCCACGGCGGGCTGCCCGTAGTACCGGACCATCGGCAGATAGGTGCCCGCCATCAACGCCCAGGCCGCCCCGCCCGCCGCCGCTACCCACGGCGCCCCCGCCACCAGCCCGGCCACCAGCGCCACCGGCGGCACCAGGTACACCAGCGCCAGCCCCAGCACCGTCCCCAGCAGCAACAGCGGCGAGTGCCGCAACTGGGCGTACGCGCTGCGCGACACCATCCGCCACAACTGCTCCAGCCGCGGGTATGGGCGGACGCTGTCCACCTGCTCGGCCAGGCCCAGCCAGGTGCGCCCGCCCGAGGACTTCACCGACCGGGCCAGCGAGACGTCGTCGATCACCGCGCCCCGGATGCCCGCCACCCCGCCCGCCCGCTCCAGCGCCTCCCGCCGCACCAGCGAACAGCCGCCCGCCGCGGCCGCCGTCCGCGCACCCGGGCGGTTGCTCCGGCGAAAGGGGTACAGCTGGGCGAAGAAGTACACGAAGGCCGGCACGACCAGCCGCTCCCAGCCGGTCTCCACCCGCAGCCGGGCCATCTGCGACACCAGGTCCAGCCCGTTCGACTCGGCCGCGGCCACCAGCTCGGCCAGCGAGTCCGGGCCGTGCGCGATGTCCGCGTCCGTCAGCAGCAGGTACTGGACGTCCGGGCCGGCCAGCTCCACCCCGTGCCGCAGCGCCCACAGCTTGCCCGTCCAGCCCTCGGGCAGCGGGGGAGGGGTGGTGACCGTCAGCTCCAGTCCGTCCAGCGTCCGCAGCTCCGCCGCCACCGCGCCGGTGCCGTCCGAACTGTGGTCGTCCACCAGGATCACCCGCGCCCGACCCGGGTACTTCTGCGCCAGCAGCGTCGGCAGGCTCACCGGCAGCACGGCCGCCTCGTCCCGGGCCGGTACCACGATCGCCGCCTCCGGCCAGCGCGCCGGCGGACGGCGCGGCGGCAGCCGGACGTCGGTGCGCCAGAACGAACCGTGGCAGCACGCCAGCCAGAGCCAGACCAGCAGGGAGAACGCGGCGATCCACAGCAGCACGGTCACCCCGGCAGTCTGCCGCAGAACCGGCGGCGAGGGGTGGATCGACTAAAGTCTTGCCTCGTGAAGATCGCACTGATGGACTCCGGAATCGGCCTGCTGGCCGCCGCCGCCGCGATCCGGGAGCTGCGCCCGGACGCCGACCTGGTGCTGTCCTCCAACCCGGCCTCGATGCCGTGGGGGCCCCGCACGCCCGAAGAGGTCACCGAGCTGGCCCTCGGCTGCTGCCGGGCCGCGGCCGCCCTCGGCCCCGACGCCCTGGTGATCGCCTGCAACACGGCCTCGGTCCACGCCCTCGACACGCTGCGCGCCGAACTCGAACCCGGACTGCCCGTCATCGGCACCGTCCCGGCGATCAAGCCCGCCGCCGCCCTCGGCGGCCGGGTCGCGATCTGGGCCACCCCCGCCACCACCGGCAGCGCCTACCAGCGCGGGCTGATCCGTGACTTCGGCGGCACCGCCGAGGTCACCGAGGTCGCCTGCCCCGGCCTGGCGGACGCGGTCGAGCACGGCGACGACGCCGCCATCACCGCGGCCGTCGCCGACGCGGCCGCCCGCACCCCGGAGGGCACCGACGTGGTGGTGCTCGGCTGCACCCACTACGAACTGGTGGCCGACCGCATCCGCGCGGCCGTCGCCCCCACCGCCGCCCCGGGCCTGATCCTCCACGGCTCCGCCGAGGCCGTCGCCGCCCAGGCCCTCCGCCGCGTCGCCGACCCCACCCGCATCGGCGGCGGCACCCTCACCGTCCTCCACGCCGGCGCCCCCGCCACCCTCCCCCCCACCGCCACCCTCTACCCCCAGGGCCTCATCCTCACCCCGGTCCCCGCCTGACCCCAGCGTCCCGGGGACCGCACCCGGTGACCCACCCCCGCGCGGCCCCTTCGGCGCTCCCGCGCACAGGAAGTCGGCCCGTCCGACTTCTTGTGCACCACGGCCCACGCACGAGGCGCCTCCGGCAGCACTCGCATGCTTCGGCCCCCAGCACCCACACAGGAAGTCGGCCCGTCCGACCGCGCGTGCTGCGGGGCCCGGCCCCTGGGCGCTGGGGGGCGAAATCGCACGGGAAGTCGACCCGTCCGACTTCTTGTGCGGCAGGGCCCGCCCGTGAGGGAGCCGGGGTGGCCGATTCGGCGGCTCCGCGCTCCGGCGCCACTGGCCCCAGGCCTGCGTGGACAACGCCGCACGCCCACACCTAGCACGAGAAGTCGGCCCGTCCGACTTCTTGTGCCGCAGCGCCCTGGCCCGAATCCATGTGTCGGGGCGGCGATCCCATCCCCTGCCCGCGCCCGGCATGTCTCGATTCGTTGCTGCGCCGCCCATCGGCACCCGTACAGGAAGTCGGTCGGGCCGACTTCTCCTGCGTCAGGGCTCGCCGGTGAGGGGGCCGGGGCGATTGCCGGCGCGGTCCCGTGCTCCAGGGCCGCCAAGCCCCCACGACCGCGTGCCGCACGGAAGGTCGGCCTGGCTGACTTCTCATGGGGAGGAGGGCCCGGCCTCGAGGAGTCGGGGCGGGCAGAGACCGTTCCTCCTGGCGTAGCAAGTCGGCCTGGCCGACTTCCGGTGCGTGAGGTGGTGCCGTTCGGGCAGGGAGCCTGCCTGGGAGGCAGGGCGGGGTGCGTCCCGGAGCCCCGCGCCGCGCCGCGCGGGGAGTCGCCCGGGTCGACCTCCCGCGCGGCGGTGTCGCCGGTCAGGCCACCTCTTGGCGGCGCCAGCGGCGGTAGGCGGGTTCGAGGCCGGAGAGGATGGTGTCGAAGCGGCGGATGCTGGTGGTGGAGTCGACCTGGAGGCGGCTGATCTGGAGCGGGTGGGAGGGGAGCCGGGGGCCGAGGCGGTGGTCGGAGAGGAAGCCGAGCCGGTAGCCGAGCTCCTGCAGGACGGTTTCGGCACGGGGGTCGTGGCCGCCGTCGGGGTAGGCGAAGGCGGTGGGGGGTTCGCCGAGCCAATGGGTGAGGGCTTCGTGGGCGCCGGTGATCTCGGCGCGGACGGTGGCGTCGTCGCAGCGGCCGAGGCACGGGTGCCCCTGGGTGTGGTTGCCGATGGCGACCCCGCCGTCCCGCAGGGCGAGGAGGTCGGCCGGGGTGAGCTGTTCCTGGCGGGGCGGCCGGCGGTCGGCACTGACCCGTAGTTCGTGCAGGCTGCGGCGCCGGTCCGGGTCGGGCATGGCCTTGAGCCGGGGGAGCAGCTGGGAGGGGTGGCCGCAGTCGAGTGAGCGGGCGCGGCCGCCGTGGCGGGCGAGGAAGTCGGCCTCGTGCCACCAGAAGGGGCGTTCGGTGCCGATGAGTTCGGAGATGACGAAGGCGGTGGCGGGGATGCCACGGGCGTCGAGGGCGGGCAGGGCGTGGGTGAGGACGCTCCGGTCGGCGTCGTCGAAGGTGACCAGGACGCTGCGCGGCGGCAGCGGCCGCCGCTCGGTGACGGCCTGGAGGACGGCCTCCAGTGAGACGGGGGTGGCGAGCCGTCGGAGCCGGTCGAGCTGGGCGCCGAAGGAGCGGTGGTCGGTCACCCCGTGGTAGGCGAGGACGGCGAGGCGCTGGGCGGCCCGGGCCCGGAACAGCGGTTGTACGGGGGCGAACCGCAGCCATTCGCCCCGTGCGTCCTGCTGTTCCTTCGCGGTGTGCTGTGCGTCTGCCTGCTTCGTCTCCAGGTGTTGGGTGTCGAGGCGTCTGGCGGCGAGCCGGGTCGAGTCGAGCAGGGTCGGGTCGATCCGCACCGTTTCGAGCCGACCCGCGTCGAGGCGCTTGGTCTCGACGGCCGGTCGGGGTCGGCCGGCGCCGTGGTGGTCGGACGCGCAGCCGGTGGTGGGTGGGAGGGGGCGCAGGCCGGGCCGGGGCCTGGCGCGTGCAGTGGCGGTCGATGGGGTGGACTGGGTCTGCGGCAACGGTTCCCCCTTGGTCGCCGAGCGGCGTGGCGGTACCGCCGGAGGACGGAGCCCGGCCTCCGGCTCCAGGGGGCGGCGGCTCCGCTCCCTGGGTATTCCGGTTCTCGGTGGGGGGTTCTCTCCCGTCCCGTGAACGGCTCCTGGATCACTCGATGCCATTGAGACCGCTGCACCGGACGGATGGTTGTACCGGGGGGACGAGGATTTTTCGTGGACTGATTGTGGAGCCCGTACACGCGTGAGCAGGCCAGGGGCACCCCCGCGGGGCTGCTCGCGCAGGGTGTCCGGGCCCTCACTCCCTGCGGGCTGCCTCGGGGGCCCGCCCGGGGTACCTTGGGCTCATGGCAGATGCGGACCGTGATCACTTCCACCTGCACGGCGCGACCCGTTGGAACCGCGCATGCAGCGGCGGAGCCCTGGTCACCCACCGGATTCCGCTGACGGCGGCGGGTGTGGCCTGTCTCGTGCTGGGCATCGTGGTGGCCGTGATCGTTCCGGACAGTGACGGTCCGGCGTGGGCGATGGCGGTGGCCGGCTGCTTGGCGGCGGGGGTCCTGCTGCTCGGCCGGATCGCCTTCGGGGTGGTCCGGCGGCGGGGTGCCGCGCTCTGACGGAGCCCTCGGGGTCACTCCGTCGGACGTCCGATCGGATGGTCCGGCGTGAGCCGATCAACTTTTCAACAGATGTATTAACAGATAGAGCGAATTTGGTCAGAACGACCGAATTTCATCTCATCGGACAATCCCGCACCCCCTTCTCCCGCAATTCCGGGTGACACCCCCTTCCCCCCTCTCCGGTGAATGCGTTCCCGCGGCCCCGACCGCCCCGAGCCGCTGGTGGCGGTGACGGCCGGAGGCCCGAGCGGCGGGCTGGATAGGCTGCGTCGCATGGCGATCCCTCCCTTCCTCCTCGAACTCCGCTCCCTCGTGGGCCACCGTCCGCTCTGGCTGAGCGCCGTCGCCGCCGTCGTCGTGGACGACCGGGGGCGGGTGCTGCTCGCCCGCCGGGCCGACGACGGCCGGTGGGCGTCGGTCGGCGGCATCCTCGATCCCGGCGAGCAGCCCGCCGACGGCGTGGTGCGCGAGTGCCTGGAGGAGACCGGCGTGGAGGTCGTGCCCGAGCTGCTCGCCTCGACCACGGTCACCCCTCCGGTCCACTACCCGAACGGTGACGTGACCCAGTACCTGGTGCTGACCTTCCGCTGCCGGGCGGTCGGCGGCGAGGCCCGGGTGAACGACGACGAGTCGCTGGAGGTGGGCTGGTTCGGGCTGGACGAGCTGCCGCCGATGCTCGACTTCGAGCACGACCGGCTGCGCCACGCGCTGGAGTGCCAAGGCCCGGCGGTCTTCACCTGGGAGGGCCGGGAGCGCCCGTAGCGGGCCCGGCGGCGCTCCGTCCTCGTGGCGGGCGTCGGCCCGTCTGACGGACCTCGGCCCGTGTGACGGATCTCAGCCTTTGTGCTGCCGGTAGGCCTCCTCCGCGGCGTCGAGCACCGCGGCCAGGTCCCCGCCCGCCGTGGCGGTCGCGGTGGCGGCCACCGCGCCCTCCACGAACGGCGCGTTCGCGAAGCGGACCGGGAACGGCAGGCCGTGCTCGTCGGCGTCCGAGAGCAGGGCCCGCACGGTGGTGACGGCTCCGCCCAGGTCGGCGAGCACCACCACGCCGTGGCCCTGGTCGACCCGCCGGGTGGCGGCGGCCACCAGGACCGCGCTGATGCCCGGTCCGTCCGCCGGGTCGCCGCCCGTCGCGGCGACCGGCGCGGGGGAGTCGGATCCGGTCAGCGCGAGCGCCAGGGAGCGTACGGCGGTGGCCAGTTCCTGGCTGTGCGAGACCAGGACGATGCCGACCCGGCCGTGCGCGGCCGTCCGCGCCGGGGTGGGGCGGGGCAGCGGGGTGGGCGTGGGCGGGGTGCGGGGGGCCGGCGGGTGGGCCGAGGGAGCATCGGAGATGGGGATGACGTCGGCGCGGGTGCCGTCCCGGCGGCTCATCGGCTGCTCCCTGGGGCGAGGTGGAGGTTGGGGTGGTGAAACGGGGCGCGGGCGGGACCGTACGCGCCCTGGCAGCACTCTGGCAGCTGCCCGCGGCCCGGTCCGGCGGGACACGCCCCACCGGGCCCCGACCGCTCCTCCGCGGGCCCTTCGCCGATCCACCGGCCCCGCGCGGCGCAGGCGCGGCAGAACACGCGGCCGAGGCGCGACAGGAGACCCGGCCGAGGCGTGGCGCAGACGTGGGGGTGACCTCGCCAACCCGCTGACCGGGGCCGGTGGCTGTGGTTAGGCTGGCGCTGGAATGCCGTCGGGAGGAGATCGGTCAGTGGCAGTCAACAGCGGTACGGACACCGGGGCGAGCACCGGGACGGTCGGCGCCGAGCCGGAGCTCGCGCGGAACGGGAAGCCGAAGGTGGACTTCACCGGGGCCGAGTGGCTGTGCAGCAGCCAGGGCGTCGGGGACGTCCAGATCGCGTTCGTGGACGGGTACATCGGGATGCGGGACGGCCGTCAGGAGGACGGGCCGGTCCTGGTCTTCACCCCGGCCGAGTGGCGGGCCTTCGTGCTCGGCGCCCGGGACGGCGAGTTCGACCTCACCTGATCGTCCGCGCCGTCCGGGCGCACCCGCGGAGCGGTCCGAGCTGCAGGGAGAAGTGCGGCGTCCGGGTCCGCTCCGTCGGTGTGTCCGGTGTGTCCGGGGCGGGCGGGTCGGGTGGGTCGCTGATTCCGGTACCGAACATCACAACTGATGATCTTTTGAGCGTGCCCCGTCAGAATTTCTGTTGACTGTTAGACAAACGCAGCTCAGAGTATGAGCACAGGCAGACGCCGTGCCCACCGCCCCCACGCGGCCAGACACGGCGCCTGCTGTTGCGGCCCGGCAGCACTGCCAGGCCATACCTCCCAGTCATCCCCTGCGCACCGGGGTGCGTCGGCCGGTCCCGGCCCACGAGGGGCCGGCAGTCGCCGGGAGGCTGGCACCACCGCCGAGAGCGACTCGGCGGACGGCACCGTTTGCTCGGGACCCGCACGCCCCCACGCGGCGGCGTCCCGAGCAGATCCACGGGAGCGACGGGCCGGGGCCCCGCGGATCTGGCTCTTGTTGCACGGAACTGCAGTGGAACTGTTGGCTTGTGTGTTCGTGCTGTGTGCGACGACGAAGCTGGGTGCTCGGCAGTTCGGCACGACGAGTGCACAGTGAGGGATACGCGTGTAGGGCCGCGTTGCGACATGCCGTCCCCCCGGAGGGTGAAACCCAGAACGGCTGTCGTGCTGAACCGAACGTAGCCCGGACGGTTGCTCAGAGTCAACATTGGTCTCTGAGCGTCGACCTCCCGCCCGCCCCCCGTCGGCGTCCCACCCGCCTCGCGAGTGTGGTGTGCCGGACACGTACGATGTTCCCATGTCTTTTCTCCGCCGTCGCTCCGGACAGCCCGCCGGCCCGGACTTCGACGTGCTCGCGATGGACCCGGGTGACTGGCCCGGTGACTTCGGTGCGGCCATGATGACCGGCCCGGACGGCTCCTGCCAGGGGATTTTCCTGCGCTACGACCTGTTCGGCGGCAGAGGCCCGGCGATGTTCATCGGCAACCTCCCCGAGGGTTCGCCCGCCCGGGACACCGGCGACGAGGTGCCCTTCGAGGTGCGGCAGCTGCTCGCGGCGCTGGAGAACGACGAGCCGGTCGAGTTCGCCTCGGCCGAGGACTTCCCGGTGATGCTCGGGGACGACCTGCTGATCGTGAAGAAGGTCAAGGTCAGCGAGGAGCGCGTGTTCTGCGCCCAGTTCGGCCGCAGCGACGGGGTGCTCGTCACCATCGCGTCGTGGGACCGACCGATTTCGGACGACCTGTATCAGCTGTTGAAGCCGCTGCCGGCCGACATGTTCCAGCAGGGCTGATTCCGGCGGGGCCGATTCCGGCACGGCCGACCGTGCCCGCCCGCGGCCCGGTCGGGGCCCGGCCAGGGCTCGGACGCTGCTTGACGGTATCGATCACCGGTTCGTACAGTCGCGAACATGCCGTGCCGTCTCCCGCTGTTGACCCGTCGCAGGCATCTGGACCTGTGCCGGACCGCCGGCGCGGTGTGTCCGGGCCGCTGAGGGGGGGTCTCGCCCCCGTGGCGGCGGGTGGCCGACCGGACCGGGTCGGCGCCGAGACCGGGGGGCGGGCCGCGGGCCGGCCTCCGGGGCCGCCGGCCCGTTCGCGCGCCCGTACGGCGTGCCGTCCGCACCCGCTGAGCCCATGCTGCCGCCCGGAGGCACCAGCCCCATGACGACCATCGCCGCCAACGATCGTTCACCGAACGATCGTCCCCGAACCGATTCGTCGGATTCCGGCCATCCCGCCCCTTCCGCCCCGCCCGCGCGCCCGGCGTCCCCCGCCCGGCCCTCCCGCCCCGCGGCGCCCGCGGCACCCGTCCCGCCCGCTCCCGCCGCGGCCACCCCTCCCACCGCGACCGCCGCCACCGCCGAGCCCGACCGCTCGGCGGTCGAGGCCGCGCTGGCCGGCCTGCCCCGGGTGGTCGACCTGCTCGCCGCCCGCGCCGAGGAGCACGACCGCGACGCGACCTTCCCGTACCAGGGCATCGAGGCGGTCCACGAGGCCGGACTGCTCACCCTGACGGTCTCCCGGCGGTACGGCGGACCGGGCGGGACGCTCGCCGACACCGTCCGGGTGCTGGCCCAACTCGGCCGCGGGGACGCCTCGGTGGCCGTGGTCACCGCCTTCACCCTGCTCCAGCACGCCGAGCAGGCCCGCCGCGCGAGCTGGCCGGCGGCCGGCTACCGGCGGCTGCTGACCGAGTCCCGGCGCGGGCCCGCGCTGGTCAACACGCTGCGGGCGGAGCCCGGCGGCCGGCCGGACGAGCCGCTCGGGACGGTGGCCCGACGGGACGACGAGGGCTGGCTGCTGACCGGCCGCAAGACGTACTGCACCGGCGCCGAGGCACTCGCCTGGATGGCCGTCACCGCGCGGACCGACGAACCCGAGCCGCGGGTCGGCACGTTCCTGGTCCGCGGGGAGAGCGAGGGCCTGGAGATCGACCCCACCTGGGACCAGCTCGGCCTGCGGGCCAGCGCCAGCCACGACGTCGTCCTCGACGCGGTGCGGGTCCCGCTCGAACTCGGGCTCGGGCTGCGCACGCCCGGCCGGGAGGACGCGCAGGAGGCCGAACTCGCCCGCGCCTGGCACGACCTGGCCCTCGCCGCGGTGGCGGTCGGGGTCGCCCGGGCCGCCGAGGCCTGGCTGGTCCGCTTCCTGAACCAGCGGACTCCGGCCAATCTCACCGAGCCGCTCGGCACTCTGCCGCGCTACCGCGCCGGGCTCGGCGAGATCGACGCCCAGCTGATCGGCGCCGAGGAGCTGCTGCACGGCCTGGCCCCCCGGGTGGACCGGGGCGAGGCGGACGCGGTGGCCCGGACCGGACCGGCCCACCTGCTGGCCACCCGGGCCGCCACCGCGGCCGTCCAGCAGGCCGTCGCGCTCACCGGCAACCCGGGACTGAGCCGGCGTCACCCGCTGGAGCGCTACCTGCGGGACGTGCTCAGCAGCCGGGTGCACCTGGCGCCCGAGGAGGCGGTGCTGGACGCCGCCGGCCGGGCCGCCCTGGCGCAGCAGGGCGGCCGGGCATAGCGTCACCGGCCGGGGCGCCGTGCGCCAGGGCCGGTGACGGGGGTTCGGCGGAGGCGGTCAGCGGGTGCCGACCGCCGCCCGGACCGCGCGGCGGGCCAGCGCGGCGTCGTCGTAGAGCCGGCGGATCATGATCCGCTGCTCCTCGCCGGCGCCCGGCACGTCGTACAGCCGGATCTCCCGCATCAGCACCAGCACCAGGTTGACCAGGAACGCGTCCCGGGCCATGGTGCCGCCGCTCTGGGCGAGTTGGCTGATCTGGCGGCGGGCGGCGGTGTCGCCGGAGAGCACGCCCCAGAGCACCGCCAGGTCGTAGCCCGGCAGGTACCAGCCGGCCTGCTCCCAGTCGACCAGCACCGGCCCGGACGGCGCCAGCAGCATGTTGCTGAGCAGTGCGTCGCCGTGGCACAGCTGCAGCGGGGTGTTGCCCAGGCCGTGCAGCAGGCCGCGCAGGTCGCCGGCGTCCCGGTCGGTGAGCTGGCCCACCGAGTGGTAGCGGGCGATCTCCAACTGGTAGTCCAGGCGCGGCTGGAACACGTCGCTCGGCGGCCGCCAGAGGTTCAGCGTCCGGACCGCGCCGAGCAGCGCGCGGACCTCGCCCGGGGTGGGCGCGTTGACCGGGTGGCGCTCCCGGGCGGCCGGGCGGCCGGGGATCCGCTCCATGACCAGCACGCACCGGTCGTGGTCGGCCGCGACCAGCCGGGGCAGCCGCACCGGCGGGCGGTGCCGGACGAACGCCCGGTAGACCGCGACCTCGTGGTGGAAGTCGGCCACCAGCTGCTCGAAGTACTCACTCCGCACCGCCTGCGGCGCCAGGCACTTGGCGACCACCGGCGCCCGCCCGATGGTGCCCGCCACCAGGATGTGGCGGCTGCCCTCGCGCAGGACCTGGCGCGGGGTGAACGCCGGACATATCCGCGCGATGCTCCCCAGCGCGGCCCGCACCGACGGGGTCTGCAGCGCCGCCGGGTCGATCCGCTCGGGCCCGAGCGGCTGGCCGGGGCGCCGGGTGCGCAGCACCTGGCCGTCGGCCTGCCGGGCCAGCGGGAGGCGGTGGCCGGCCGGGGGGGCGGCCTCGGGGGTGCGCAGTCCCAGCGCCGTGCGGCCGACCGGGACGCGGGCGTCCGCGGCCCGGCCCTCGGTGCCCCGCGGGGCCACCGGACGGCTCGCCGGGGGCACCTGCCGGGGCCCCGGACGGCCGGTGGCTGCGGTGGGGGGGCGCAGCGCGGTGCGGCTCGCGGTCGGCGTGGGGGTCGTCGCTGAGGAGTACATGGGCTGAGGGTGGTCCCTTCCGGTCCGTCTGCGGGTTCGCCCCGCGGGGCGGGGGAGGGCTGGTGCCGCGTGCTTCCTGGCGTGACGGCGGCCCTGCTTCGGTGGGTGGTGCGCGGGCGCCGGGCACGGACGAGGGGTCAGGAACCCCTGTTCGACGGCGTCCCGGTCGTCCGCACCCTGGGGAATGCGGTCGGCCGGACTGCCGCGGCCGTGCCCGGCGCCCCCGCGCCACCCGGCCGCGCCACCCCCTCGGGTGAGGACCGGGAGCGTCCCGTGCCACGGTCGGGGGACTGCCCCGACGCTGGTGGGACGCCGCCCGACCCGAGGGGCGAGGTGGCGCATCCCTACAACACACCCGTCGGGCACTGGCTTAGTAGTCTGGCGGGCCCTGGCGAACGGTGGCGAATGCTCGCCTGGCACTTGCCGGAGCCTCTAGCCTCGGAGGTGCCGAGGAACCTGGGGGCTTCATTTGAGCAGGGAACCCAACACCCGACTCGCCGATCTGTTCGTCCTGACCGGATGGTCCAAGGGCGAACTGGCCCGGCTGGTCAACCGTCGGGGTGCCGCGATGGGTCAGCAGCAGCTGTCCACCGACACGTCGAGGGTACGGCGGTGGATCGAGCAGGGGGAGATCCCGCGCGATCCGGTGCCGAGGGTGCTGGCGGCCGTGTTCACGGAGCGGCTCGGACGTGTCGTCACCACTGAGGACCTCGGTCTGGAACGACACCGGCCCACCAGGTCCGGAGCGGAGCCGTCCGCAGCAGTCCCGTGGTCGCCGGATCGAACAGCCGCGGTCCTCACCGAGTTCACGGGAATGGACCTCATGCTGAACCGACGTGGATTGGTGGGCGCCGGAGCCGCGCTCACGGCCGGGGCGGTCGTCGCCGACTCCCTCAAGGGCTGGCTGGGCGGGGACGCGGTCGCGTACGCGGCCTCCCTGCCGGGCCCGCGCCAGGTGGTCACCGGGGGCGGCGCGCGCCCGGTGGTCGACGTGTACGACGCGGGCCCGGTCGGGCTCGACGAGGTGGAGTCGCTGGAGCGCTCGGTGCAGGTGTTCCGGGCCTGGGACGCCGCGCGCGGCGGCGGGCTCCAGCGCAAGGCGGTGGTCGGCCAGCTCAACGAGGTCGGCGGCCTGTTGACGCACCGGCACGCCCCGGTGGTGGAGCAGCGGCTGTGGCTGGTCGCGGCCAACCTGGCGGTGCTGGCCGGCTGGATGTCGCACGACGTGGGCCTGGAGCCCACCGCCCAGAAGTACTTCATGATGGCGGCCGAGGCCGCCAAGGAGGCCGGTGACCGGCCGCGGGCCGGCGAGGCGATCTCCCGGGCGGCCCGGCAGATGGTGCACCTCGGCCGGGCCGACGACGCGATCGAACTGATGTCGGCGGCCAAGGCGGGCGGCGGCCTGCTGCTGCCCAGAGCGCGGGCGATGTTCAACACCGTCGAGGCCTGGGCGCACGCCTCGATCGGGCACTCCCAGGACACCTACCGGCTGCTCGGCGAGGCGGAGGACCTCTTCACCGAGGACGCGCCGGAGCCGCCGCCGACCTGGATGCAGGTCTTCGACGAGGCCGAGCTGCGCGGCATGCAGGCGCTGGTGCTGCGCACCCTGGCCGAGCACGACCCGGCGGCGGCCCCGCGGGCCCGGCGGCACGCGGAGCGGGTGATCACCCTGCGGGAGGGCACCGGGCAGCTGCGGTCGGCGCTGTTCGACCGGATCACCCTGGCCTCGGTGCACTGGATCACCGGGGAGCCGGACGCGGCGGAGTTCCAGGCCAAGATGGTGATGAACCTGATCGGCCAGAACTCCTCGCACCGGACCTGGGACCGGCTGCGGGAGATGTACCGGCTGACCGCCCGGTACCGGGGGCTGCCGGTGGTGGACGAGCTGCGGGCGCAGCTCGGGCGGGAGCTGCGGGCGGCGGACGCGAAGAACCGGCCGCGGCCGTCGTGAGACGGGCGGCCGGTCCGGGGTCGGAGTGGGACGGAGCCGGTCGGGCAGGGCTCGAGCGGGCAGGGCGCGAGCGGGAAAGGCTCGGCCGGGAAGGGCCCGGGGTTCAGGTCGGCGGGGCCGGCCGGAGCAGCATCCGCAGCGCGGTGACGGTGCCGTCGGCGTCGAGCACGGGCTCGCCCGCGCACTCGACTTGGTCGTGCCGTCCGCCGGGGCGCCGGATCCGCAGGGTGCCGGCGGCCGGACGGCCGTGCACCAGGGCGTCGGTCATCATCCGCCGCAGCAGCGGCCGGTCCGCCTCGGGGAGGCGGTCGGGCAGCCGGTCCAGGCTGAGCGGGCCGCGGCCAGGGTCGCAGCCGAGGAGGAGGTAGGTCGCCTGGTCCCAGCGGACTCCGTCGGTCAGCAGGTCCCACTCGGCCGAGCCGACGGGCCGGTCCTCGCCGGTGCCGCCGCCGAGGTGGGGCCCGGACGGCTCCTGCGCCGTGCCGTCCACTCTGCCGTCCGTTCCGCTGTCGGAGCCGTCGTCGGCGTTGCCGTCCGCGCCCGCCCGGGCGCCGTCCACCACCGTGGCGGTGTCCGGCGGGCGGGCGGTGCCTGAGGACATGTTCATGACGGGTCCATCGCTCGGTGTGTCCCCCCGTGTGCGGGGTGTCGTGGTGGTGAGAAGACTGTCGCACAGCGTTCCGGGCGGTGTGGGCGATTTGGATAGAACGCAGGCAAAGTTCCCCTGGCATATGCCACTGTGGCAGCGGCCTTCGTCGCCCTGTGTGCGGAAGGGGGTCCGAGGCGGTAACCTTCGGTGATTCCGGCGCCCGGGCGCCCACCGCAGTACCGACCAGAGACCCCGGCGACGGAAATCCCGTTGCCACTACGACCGCCGCAACGGATGCTGACCTCATGTTCGAGCCAGTGATAGCACCTAGCGCCAGCCTCCTTGGCCTCCTGCAACGAGGCCGTGGTGACGGGCAGCTCCATGCGCTGGCCGCCGACCGTGCCGAGGCCATCGCCGCGCTGGAGGAATGCGTCACCAGGGATCCGCGGGCCGACTGGCAGGTCGAGAGCCGCTCCCTCTACTACGCACGCCTCTACATGGAGCTGGAGGCCTCCCTCGAGGGCATCGAGGACCACCTCCACTCCGCCGAGGACCTCGTCAGCGACGACGAGAGCCGCACCGGCCTCGCCCTCTCCGTCCTGGGCCACCTCGCCGCCTACGGCCGGCGCGACGCGCTGCTGATGCTGCGCGAGTACGCCGCCACGGGCGCCAACTGGGCCTGGGCCCTCGACGAACTCGCCCTGCGCGACGACGACCGGGGCCTGCTGCTGCTCGGGACGGCCGTGCTGGACCGGTTCCCGCCGGGCCCGGAGGGCGACGCCGAGCTGCGCGACTTCATCCGCAACGCCTACGAACCCAGGCCCTGGCGGCTCTGGGCGGCCTACCACCCGAGAGTGGCCGCCGCCGCCGAGCAGTCGCCCTTCGACCTGTGGCAGCGCCAGCTCAACCGCGGTGGCGTCACCCCGGGCTGGTCCACCGCCGACGTCCTGGCCTGGGCCGACCAGGGCCAGCTGGGCGACCTCGGCGCCGGTGCCTTCCTGAGCCGCCCCGAGCCCGTGCGCACCGACGAGGACCGCTCCGGCCCCGACGCGGTGGACCGCCGGGCCGCCGCGGCCGCCCGCTGTCTGACCGCCGTGGTCCGCCCCGAGGACCGTCCGCTCCTGCTGGAGGCCGCCCGGGACGGCCTGCCCGGCGCCCGGCGGGCCGCCCTGCGCTACCTGGTCGACCAGCGCGACCGGGCCGCCCTCGAACTGATCGAGGCCGCCGCAGCTGACGTGGACGACCGGATCGTCCGGGCCGCGTTGGAGCTGCTCGGCCGGATGCGCGGCCCCGAGGTGCTGGCGCAGGCCCGCCGCTGGGCCGACCCGGCCAGCGGGGGCGCCGACAGCGCGCTCGGCGAGACCGCCGTGCGCCTGCTCGCCGACGCGGGCGAGCCGGCCGACGCCCCGCTGGTGGTCGCCGGTCTGCGCCGCTGGATCTCCGTGCACGGGGTCAGCGGTACCGGGCTCGGGTCCCTGGTCGACGGTGCGGGGCGGCTGGCCGCCGCCGACGCCGTCCCGGTCCTGCGCCACGTCTACGGGGAGGCCGCCTCCTCCGAACTGCGCGGCCGTGCCGCCCGGGCGCTCGCCGTGACCGATGTGCGCTTCCCCGACGGGCCCGCCGTCGAGTGCCTCTGGGACTGCGAGGAGTCCACCCGCGAGCTCGCCGCGCGCCATGTCGCCACCACCGGCGACGCGCGCGTGCTGGAGCGATTGCGCAGGCTCGCCGCCGACCCGGCCGAGGAGGCCGAGGTCCACGCCGCCGTCCGCGGCCGGCTGACCGCCCGGGAGCCCGGGCGGTAGGTCCGTCGGTATCGGGTGGGCCGGGGCACCGTGTCGGTGCCCCGGCCCACCGTTTTCCCGGGCCGTTCCGGCGCCACTGGTGGAACCGCGTTCTACTTGACCGATCCCGCGTCCGGCGCCAGCACGCCGCCCGCCACCAGACCGATGATCAGAACGCCGAGCAGCACCCGGTACACCACGAACGGCAGGAAACTGTTGTTCGAGATGTACCTGAGGAACCAGGCGATCGCCGCGTAGCCGACCGCGAAGGCGATCAGGGTGGCCAGGATCGTCGGACCCCAGGCCGGCGCCGGGCCCTCGCCGATCTTGAACAGCTCCAGCGTCCCCGAGGCGAGCACCGCCGGGATCGCGAGCAGGAACGAGTAGCGGGCCGCCGCCTCCCGGCTGTAGCCGAGCAGCAGGCCCGCGCTGATCGTGCCGCCGGAGCGGGAGACCCCGGGGATCAGCGCCAGCGCCTGGGCGAAGCCGTAGGCGGCCGCGTGCGGCAGGGTCAGGTCGGTGATCGGACGGGCGTGGCGGACGGCGCGGGTGCGGTCCGCGAGGGCCAGGACGAGGCCGAACACGATCAGCGTGGTGCCGATGACCCGCAGGTCGCGCAGGTGGGTCTCGATGGAGTCCTGGAACAGCTTGCCGAGGACGCCGATCGGCAGCGTCCCGAGGATCACGAACCAGCCCATCCGGGCGTCCGGATCGGAGCGCAGCGCCGGGCGGAACAGCGACTGCGCCCAGGTGCGGACGATCGAGGCGATGTCCCGGCGGAAGTAGATCAGCACGGCGGCCTCGGTGCCGAGCTGGGTCACGGCGGTGAAGGCGGCGCCCGGGTCGTCCCAGCCCAACAGGGCCGAGAACACCCGCAGGTGGGCGCTGGAGGAGATCGGCAGGAACTCGGTGAGCCCCTGGATCAGGCCGAGAACGGCCCCGTGGAACCAGTCGATCACCGAACACCCGCCGGGGGTATCGGGCGGGCGTGGCGGGGGTGCGGCATGGGCGGGTCCTCGCGGGTCGGAGCGGGCGTGCGGGCGTGCGGACGACCGCGACCCGCGCGACCCGGGGCCGCGCACGGGCCCGGCGCGCGGCCGATGGTACGGGGTGAAGGTAACAGTTCTTTGTTCACCCTTTAATCGGACTTTGCGCACCGGGCTCGCACCGGGCTCGCACCCGGCTCGCACCGGGCTCGCACCCGGCCCGCGCCGGGCTAGCCGGCGGGCCGGGCCCGGACCCAGGTGCGATCGTCCGTCAGGTACGTCTCGATCCGCAGCCCGGCGTCCGCCAGGGCCTCCTCGAAGGCCGCCGTCGAGAGCGGGCGGGACAGGAAGGTCTGGGTCCAGGTGCCGTCCGGGAAGACGTACTCCGTCCGGACCGAATTCACCCCGGCACCGACCGGTGTCGCCGAGAGGATCCTGGCCACCCCGTCCGTCCCGGCGATCCGGCTCTCCCGCGGCACGTTCCGGTGCCAGTCCTCGCCCTCGCGCTGCACCAGGACGCAGCCGTCCCCGGCGACGTGGCGGCGGCAGGTCTCCAACAGGCCCTGGCGGACGGCCGGATCGCCGGCGTGCACCAGGAAGGAGGCGAGCAGCACGACGTCGAAGCGCTCGCCGAGGTTTAACCGCTCGATCGGGCTGCGCACCGTACGGACCTCCGGGCGCACCCGGGCGAGCATCTCGGCGGACTCGTCCACCGCCGTCACGGCGAAGCCGCGCTTGACCAGCGGGTGGGTCATCCGGCCGACGCCGCAGCCGAGTTCGAGGATCCGGGCGCCGGGCGGGGCGGCCGCCTCGATCACGTCCGGGGCGTCGCCCACCGGGAGGCGGGTCCACACCTCCACCGCGCAGCCGTCCGGGGTGATCGCGCCCGCGCCCGTGCCCTCGTAGCCCTCACGCCGCCCGTCGTGCCCGTGCGCGCCGCCGTTCTCGTGCAAGTCGTTGCCCATGGGGGCCATCGGAACACGCGCGGGGCGGGGAGGGAAGGCGCTCCGGGCGGCTTTCGGTCAGCCCGTCAGGAGCTCCAGATCCGCCAAGGTGGCGCGCAGCCAGGCGAGTTCGGCCTCGGTGGTGGCCCGGGCGGTGAGCAGCAGGCCGCGCCGGAAGGGGTCGGCGAACTCCTCGGCGCTGCGCGGGCGCTCGCCCTCGTAGAAGAAGCTGGCCGGCTCGGACAGGAAGGTCAGCCGGCGGCGGAGCACGGCGGCCTGGGCGGCCGGGTCGTCGAGGTGGCGGAGGAAGGAGACCACGGTGGTCCAGCGGTTGCCGTCGCTGATGTCGAGCGGCTCGGGCGCGCGGAGCCGGTCGAGCAGTGCGGTGCGGCCGGCTCCGGTCAGGTGGAGGGTGTGCCGGGGCGCGGCGGCGCTGCCGGGCTCGGTCTCGCGCACCAGCAGGCCGTCGGCCTCCAGTCGCTTGATCGCGGGGTAGAGCGAGCCGTCGCTGATCGGGCGGATGTGACCGGTGAGCGCGGCGAGGTGGCGACGCAGTTCGTAGCCGTGCAGCGGGCGGTCGTACAGGAAGCCGAGGATCGCGAGCTTGAGCATGGGGCCACTCTCCCAGATCGGTGTCTCGGTGCGCGGGTATATCGATACCGGTGTACCTCGACTTCGAGGTATGGTCTGGCCTCGGCAGTCCCGAACCGGAACCGCCGAGCGACCCGACCCGACCCGACCCAGGAGTGTGTGCACGTGCGCGAGGCCCCCGTCACCCCGAACGGCGACCGGATCCGCTGGGTCGAGCTGCCCGGCGCCGAGCCCGCCCGGCTCTACCTGCACGGCCTCGGCGCCAGCTCGCCGGTCCACTTCGCGGCCGCCGCCGCCCACCCGCTGCTCACCGGGCGCCGCGCACTGCTGCTCGACCTGCTCGGCTTCGGGATCAGCGACCGGCCCACCGACTTCGGCTACACCCTGGAGCAGCACGCCGACGCGGTCGCCACGGCCGTCGCGGCGGCCGGGCTCCAGCAGGTCGAGGTGGTCGCCCACAGCATGGGCGGCGCGATCGCGATCGTCCTGGCGCACCGCCACCCCGGGCTGGTCTCCCGGCTGGTCCTGGTGGACGCCAACCTCGACCCGATCGCCCCCGACCCCGAGCGGATCGGCAGCAGCGGCATCGCGGCCCGCACCGAGGCCGAGTTCCTGGCCGGCGGCCGGGCGGAGGTCGCCGAACGGGTCGGCCCGTCCTGGTGGTCCACCATGCGGCTGGCCGGTCCCGAGGCCCTCCACCGCAGCGCCGTGCACCTCGCCCGGGGCAGCGAGCCGACCATGCGCGCCCTGCTGCTCGGACTCGACCTCCCGCGCACCTTCCTCCACCCGGAGGCGGACGCCCCCGCGGACGCCGACGGCCTGCGCGCGGCCGGGGTCCGGGTGGTGGCGGTGCCGGACTGCGGGCACACCATCATGCTCGACAACCCGGACGGCTTCGCGGCGGCGGCCGCCACCGCGCTCGGGGAACCGGCGCAGACGGCCGACTAGGCCCTGTCCGGCAAGGTCGGCCGGACAGGGCCTAGGTCGGACGGGACGGCCGGAGAGGTCCCGGACGGTGGTCGGCGGCCCGTACCGCCGTGAACCGGACCCGTACCCCCGGCGCCAGCAGGGCCGCCGGCTCCCGGGCCGGGTCCCAGAGCGCCAGCGCCGTCCGCCCGATCAGCTGCCAGCCGCCGGGGGACGGGCTCGGATAGACGCCGGTGTACGTCCCGGCCAGGGCCACCGAGCCGGTCGGGACGGCGCTGCGCGGGGTGGCCCGGCGCGGCACCCCGTACCGCGGCGGCAGTCCGGTGAGGTAGCCGAAGCCGGGGGCGAAGCCGCAGAAGGCGACCACGTACTCGGGCTCGGTGTGGATCCGTACGGCCGCCTCGGCGGAGACGCCCCAGCGGGCCGCGACCTCCGCGAGGTCGGCGCCGTCGTACACGGTCGGGATCTCCACCAGCGGCCCGCCCGCGGTCGTGGCCGCCGTCGGGCGGGCGGTGCGCAGCAGCGCCGCCAGCGCGGTGACGTCCGCGACCTCGTCCAGCAGGACGGTGCGGGCGGCGGGCACGATCTCGCCGACCTCGCCGAGCTCCCCGCCGGTCTGCCGGTCGCGCAGCCAGCCGTACAGCGCGGCGACCTCGGCCGTCCCCGGGAGCTCGACCAGTAGCGCCCGCTCGCCGACCCGCCGCACCGCCGGGCCCGCGCCGAGCGGATCCCCGCCGAGCCGTTCCCCGCCGGGCCGCTCCCCGGCGCCGCCCGTCACGCGAACGCCTCGACCCGCACCCCGGCCGAGGCGAGCGCCCCACGGATCCGCCAGGCGAGCTGGGCGGCGCCGGGGGTGTCGCCGTGGACGCACAGCGAGCGGGCCTCGACGGCGATCCGGTCGCCGCCGACGGCCTCCACCGCGCGGTCCCGGGCGATCCCGACGGCCCGGGTGATGACCGTTTCGGGGTCGTGCACCACCGCGTCGGGCTCGCGGCGCGGTACGAGGGTGCCGGCCCAGGTGTAGGCGCGGTCGGCGAAGGCCTCGGCGACCACCGGCAGTCCGACCCCCTCGGCGACGGCGAGCAGCCGGGAGCCGGGCAGTCCGAGGACGGGCAGCGGCCCGTCGCAGACCGCGCCGGCCCGCAGCACCCCGGCCACCACGGCCTCGGCCTGCTCGGAGTCGGAGACCACCCGGTTGTAGAGCGCGCCGTGCGGTTTGACGTAGGAGACCCGGGAGCCGGCGGCCCGGGCGAAGACCTGGAGGGCGCCGATCTGGTAGGCGATCTCGTCGGCGAGTTCCTCCGGTGGGACGTCCATGGCGCGGCGGCCGAAGCCCGCGAGGTCGCGGTAGGAGACCTGGGCGCCGATCCGGACGCCGCGTTCGGCGGCCAGCGCGCAGACCCGGCGCATCGTGGACGGGTCCCCGGCGTGGAAGCCGCAGGCGACGTTGGCGCTGGTCACCACGGAGAGCAGGGCCTCGTCGTCGGTCAGGGTCCAGCGTCCGAACCCCTCGCCGAGGTCCGCATTGAGATCGATCACCGCATCGGCCACGCCCGTCCGCCTCCCAGCAGCTGTTGAGCCAGATGGTAGGGCCTGGCGGTGAAGCCCGTTGCCCGTCACCCGGACGGCTGACGGGCCCACCGGCGCGCAGCCTGCACGCACGCGCCCCGGGGCGGCACCCCGGGGCGGTCGGCTCAGTTCGCGGCAAGGCGTTCCTGGAAGGAACGTTCCAGCGGGCGCAGGGCGCGGAGCACGATCAGCAGCGGAACGACACCGAAGACGCCGAACGACATGTCGATGAATCGCCACGCCAGCGGGATGCCGCGCAGCGGTCCGCAGATCAGCGCCAGCGGGATCACCGCGCCGCAGGCGAGCACCGCCCAGCGGATCACCCAGATGTTGCGGACCGGGTCCTTGAGCGGCCCCCAGAAGGCGGCGCCGATCACCAGGTGGGCGAAGGCCAGCCAGTCGCTGCCGTACGCCAGGAAGGGGTAGCTCCGGTTGGTCTCGACGAGGCCGGTGTGCACCCGCTCGAACCAGGCCGCGGCGCCCGGGAAGCGGTCGGCCAGCGGGGCGGCCGGGCCGGAGGCGAGGTCGACCAGCCAGCCGGTCTCGGTCTCCAGCGGGAAGGCGGTCAGGCCGCTCAGCACCAGGCAGACCAGGAAGAACCCGAGCCAGCGCCGGACCCGCCGCAGGATGACCGCAGGATCGCCGTCCATCACGCACACCTCCCGCGCGCGCCGGGCGCGCGCCCATGCCGGTTGTGCAGACGGGCCTTGTCCCGTCTGCGTACGGCCGACTCTAGACCCGGGATTTGAACGTGTTCAACGCGGCCCCCGGGAAGCCGGCGACCCTCGGGCGGCCGCCCCCTCGCGGCCCCCTCGCGGCCCCCTCGCGACCCCCTCGCGACCGCCCCCGGACGCACCGGTGCCCGGGCGCCGAAGCGGCACCCGGGCACCGGGAGGGGGAGCGGCTACGCCGTGTACGTGAACGTCACCGGCGCGCTGGTGCCGCCCGCCGTGGTGAGCACCACGTCCACCGGCCCGGCCGCGGTGCCCGCCGGGGAGGTCGCCGAGCAGAAGGACGGCCCGCAGGAGACGTGCGCGGCCGGCACCCCGCCGAAGGTGATCGAGCCGTAGGTCAGGTTGGTGCCCTGGAGGTACACCTGGGTCCCGCCGGCCACCGGCCCGCTCTTGGTGGTCAGGTTGCTCACCACCGGCGCGGGCGGCGCCGCCGGTGCGGCGCCGGTGTAGTCGAAGGCGACCGGGGAGGCGGCCGTGCCGCCGGGGGTCACCACGCTGACCGGGGCGCTGCCCGATCCGCCGGGGGTGGTCACCGTGCAGGCGGTGTCGGTGCAGGTGCCCGGCGCGGGCACGCCGCCGACCAGCACCATGCCGTTGGACAGGTTGCTGCCGTTGACGGTCACCGCGGTGCCGCCGGTGCCCGGGCCGGTGGTGGTGCCGAGGCCGCTGACGGCCGGGGCGGCCTGGACGGTGGCCGGCAGGTAGCCGCGGCTGCCGAGGTCGTACCGGGAGACGTGCCCGGTCGGGTCGGTGTCGTTGGGGTTGGCGGCCGTGACCGTGATCACGCCGGCGATCGGCACGCCCGGGGTGGTGCGCAGGTTGAGCTTCATGAACTCGCTCTTCCCGACCACCCGGGTGCCGGTGAGCACGGCCTCCAGGTGGCGGCCGTCGGGGGAGAGGGTCTCGGTGAAGGTGTAGTCGTACGGCGTGGAGTAGAACATCGCGCCGTCGGTGGTGACGCCCGGCGGCAGGTCGACGGTGAAGTGGGTCGGCCCGGTCAGGTCGGCGGTGCCGGCGGAGGTCCAGCTCGCCGACATGTTGCCGGAGGTGAAGATGCCGCCGGGGTAGTTCCCGCTCTGCGACACGGTCACGTGCTGGGCGGAGGTCGACGCGGAGGATGCCCCGGGGGCCGCCGCGGCGACGGCGGCACCGGTGCTGAGGACGGTCACGGACAGCGCGGCGGCGAGGCCGGCTTTCGCCAGTCGGGTGATCATGGGTCGATCATCACCGAACCATCGCGCTGACCTCACGGTTTTCTCGCATGACCGTTCGAGAATGGCGGAATCCCGTCGAAACCCCGTTCCGTTTCGGCCCCGGGGACCGCCGCCCAGCTGCCGCTCCGCCCGTCCACAAGGTCCGTTTCGGTCGATGTCGGTGCGAACCTCTAATCTTGTCCACCGTGACCGTCATCGCTGACCCGCCCACCGAGCCCGGCCTCCGCCCGGCCGCCGGCGCCGCCGTGCCCGCACCGCGGCCCGCGCCCGGCCCCGCCGCCGACGAGGGCCTGGCCCGCCGGCTCAAGGCGCTGGCCTGCACCGCCCCGCTGCACGACCTGGACAACCGCAAGGTCAACCTGGCCGGCGAGTACGGCGGCTACGCGATGGCCGAGGTCGGCCTCGCCGCGATCGACCTGGTCACCCTGCACATGGACTTCGACACCGGGGCCGACCGCGAGATAGTGCTCGCCCGGATGCTGCCCCGGGTTGCCGCCCAGGCCCCGCGCCGGCCCGCCCCCGAGCACGAGCGGGTCGCCCGCTGGGTGCTGGAGTCGCTGATCAACGTCGGCAGCGTGGACCGCGGCTTCCGCGCCGTCTACGGCACCTTCGGCGCCGACGGCGAGTACGTCCGCCGGGACTACGACTTCAAGCTGATCGAGGAGGTCCCCGGCCCCGACGGCGGTGTCTACCTGCGCACCACCGACGAGGCGGTCAACGTCCTGGTCGGCGCGCTCGACACCGACGTCACCTCGGCCCAGATCGCCGCCGAGGTCAAGCTGGAGGTGCTGATCCGCCGCGGCCGCCTGGCCGACGCCCAGCTCGCCGCCGAACAGGCCCGCTACCGCACCGTCCAGTACGCCGAGACGCTGCGCCGCGCCCTCGACGCCACCCGCCGCAACGTCCGCGCGGTCGACTGGATGCAGGCCGTCCCCGACCTCATCGACGAGGCGCTGGACCACATCGCCGACCGCTACCGGCACGAGAACGCGATTCTCACCAACATCCGCAAGGCCCGCGACGAGGCCGAGGACCAGGAGCACAAGCGCCGCGCCGCCGAACTGGTCGACATCGTCAAGGACTGCATCCGCCGCCACACCCAGCTCCAGACCCGGCTGCTGGAGGCCGGGCCGCTGTTCCGCGCCGAGCAGGACCGGCAGGCCTTCGCCGCCCCCGGCGCCCGCAGCGGCATCGACCTGTACGGCCAGCTGCTGGCCCCCGTGCTGCGGCTCCCGGTGGAGCAGGCCGTCCGGCCCACCGGCGCCTTCTTCGCCCGCGGCGCCGGCCTGCGCACCCCCGTCTCGGTCCGGGTCGCCGACCTGGTCGACCTGCTGCTCACCCCGCCGGTCGAGCGCGAGCACCTCGGCGCCGAACTGCCCGACCCGGACCTCGTCGCCACCCCGGACGACAGCCGCTTCTCCGAGGCCCAGCTGGAAGCCGCCCAGGTCCTGCTCGACCTGCCCCCGGACGCCCCCCGCCGGCTCTCCGGCCTGCTCGCCGACGCCCGCAGGCAGGACCCGGAACTCCCGTACCTGGTCGCCCTGCTGGCCGTGCACGCGGCCAGCCCGCCGGTCGGCACCGCCTACCGCCAGGGCGAGGAGCGGCTGCTGTTCGCCGTGGACGACGGCACCCCGCTGCGCGACCGGGAGTTCGGCGGCGCCGACCTGATCGTCGGCAGCGCCCTGCTCGACGCGGTCGGCATGGCCGCCGACCGCAAGGACGCCGGCTGACCGGCCCGGCCGCGACACCCACAGGCACCCACGTTGACGAACCACCACCACCGCGCCACCCCCGAGGAGCACCGCCCGTGACGACCCACCACGACACGTCCTGGGCGGCCGAGACCGAACCCGCGGCCCCCGCGCCGATCACCCCGGCCGACGTCGCCGACGCCGCCCGGCTGGTCTCCTTCGGCCTCCAGGCCAAGCTGCTCCCCGCCCGCGACGCCGAGTACGCCGAACTCGTCCGCCGCCACCGCGAGGACCCGCCGTTCGCCCGCCTCGCCGACGCCGTCGCCACCGGCATGGGCCTGGTGGTCCTGGAGGTCTCGCCGCGGGCCGGCATGGCCGTCGCCGCCGCCGAGGAGTCGCTGTTCGCCGTCCGGATGGGCGACTACTCGCGCCGCGCCGCCTCCGAGTCCACCGACCGCTTCCTGCACGGACTGGCCCACCTTGCCGTCGCCGCGATGGCCTTCCCCCGCCCCGAGGACCTCGCCGACGACGGCTACCTCGGCCGGATCACCGTCAACGGCGTCGACTCCTTCGTCCGCCAGGCCTGCCGCCGCCTGGAGGAGCAGGCCGACGCCGAGGGCGCCAACACCGACCCGGCCAGCGACGCCCCCGGGCTGGAGGCCGCCTGGCGGGTCTGGGCCCGGCGCACCGCCACCGGCGCCACCAAGGACGCCCGCCGGCTCTCCGGCTCCACCATCGGCATCGTGGCCAAGGCGGTGATGTTCCTGGTCGACTCCGGCTTCCTGCAGAAGGTCTCCGACGACTCCGGCGGCACCTACCGCACCACCGCCCGCTACCAGCTCCAGGTCCGCGACCTGGCCGGCGGCGCCGCGATGGCCGAACTGCTCGACCTCGGCATCGTCCCGGTCTCCGACGGCACCGCCAGCCTGCTGCCGCCGGACACCGGCGACGAGCTGGTCGCCGACGCCGGCCTGCCGTTCCACTCGCTCTGATCGCTCTGACAACCCCATAAGACGCACGGAGAACCGCCGCACATGTACGAGCTCAACCGGGTCCGCCTCTACTCGATCGGACCGGCCGGCGCGCGCTACGCCGACACGGTGCTCGACCTGCGCGGCGTCGGCGAGCCCGTCGCCGACCCGGCCCCGCAGCAGATCGGCCTGTTCGGCGAGGACACCGAGGGCCCGGTCCGCCGCCCCGCCCCGGCCGGCGTGCTCTTCCTGGAGAACGGCGGCGGCAAGTCCGTCCTGCTCAAGCTGATCTTCTCGGTGATGCTCCCCGGCCACCGCAACACCCTCGGCGGCGCCAGTTCCGGCGTGCTGCGCAAGTTCCTGCTCGCCGACGACTGCGGCCACGTCGCCCTGGAGTGGCAGCACACCGTCACCGGCGAACCGATCGTGGTCGGCAAGGTCAGCGAGTGGCGCGGCCGCCAGGTCTCCTCCGACCCGCGCAAGTTCGCCGAGACCTGGTACTCCTTCCGCCCCGGCCCCGGCCTCACCCTCGACTCGCTCCCCGTCGCCGAACGGGTCAGCCTGGTCGGCGACCAGAAGGCCCGCGGCCGCCGCCGCACCATGAAGGGCTTCCGCGACGCCCTCACCGAGGCCGGCAAGGCCCACCCCCACCTCGACCTGGTCTTCGAGGACGGCCACGACCGCTGGACCGAACACCTCGGCGAACTCGGCCTCGACCCCGAACTCTTCCGCTACCAGCGCGAGATGAACGCCGACGAGGGCGAGGCGGCCGGCCTCTTCGCGGTCAAGCAGGACAAGGACTTCACCGACCTGCTGCTGCGCGCCGTCACCGACACCCGGGACACCGACGGCCTGGCCGACCTCGTCCACGGCTTCGCCGCCAAGCTCGGCCTGCGCTCCGAACTCACCGCCGAACGCGACTTCACCGCCGGCTCGCTCGACCTGCTGGAACGCATCGTCGGGGCCACCGCCGCCCGCGAGACCGTCCGCGAGGCGCACCGCACCGCCGAACGCCGCGCCCGCCGCCTCGCCCACGCCCTCACCTCCCGCGCCGCCGCCGAACGCGACCGCGCCCAGGACCTCGCCATCGAGGTCGCCGCCGCCGTGAGCGCCGTCACCGCCGCCGAGTCCGACCGCACCCGGCACAGCCTGATCGCCGACGAACTCACCCACCGGCACGCCACCCTGAGCCTCGCCGCGGCCACCGCCGAGGCCGCCACCCTGCGCCGCGAACTCATCGACGCCCGCACCCTGCACTCCGCCTGGCAGGCCGCCGAGGCCGTGCTGCGCCAGCGCGCCGCCGCCGACCGGGTCGCCCGGGTCGCCGTCGCCATCCGCGAGGCCGAACTGGACGCCGCCCCGGCGCTCGCCGCCCGCGCCCGCGCCGCCGGCGCGCTCGCCCGCGCCCTGGAAGCCGCCGCCACGGCCGCCGAGACCCGCGCCGACACCGAGGAGCAGCGCGCGAGCGAGCTCCAGGAGGACGGCGGCAAGGCCCAGTCCGCCGCCACCGAGGCCGCCACCGCCGCCCAGAAGGCCCGCAGCGAGGCCGAGCACCTGCGCCAGCGCCTCGCCGAGGTCGAGCAGGAGACCGAGGCCGCCGTCGAGGCCGGGTTCATCGACTCCGACGGCGACGCGGACCCGGCCCGCGCCGCCCTGCACGCCGCCGACGTGGAGCAGGCCGCCGCCGCGGCCCTCGCCCAGGCCCGGACCGTCGCGGAGGCCTGCGCCACCCGGCTGCGGGAGGCCGCCGCCGCCACCTCCCGCGCCGAACTCGCCGCCGAACGGGCGGGCGACGCCCGCAAGGACGCGGCCCGCGCGCTGGCCGCCGAGCAGCGCACCGCCGCCCTGCTCGCCACCGAGCAGCGCCTCGCCGACCTGCTCTCCCTCACCCCGTACCAAGAAGAGGCCGAGGAGGACGCCGGCTTCCTCACCCCCGCCGTGCTCGACCGCAACGCCGAGTACCTGCGCGAACTCCTCGACGAGGCCATCGCCACCGCCGAACGCACCCTGTTCGACCTGCGCACCGCCGCCGCCGACGACTCCCGCATCCTCGCCGCCCTCGGCGACGGCGGCCTGCTGCCGCCCGGCCCCGACGTGCTGGCCACCGTCGAGTACCTCGCCGAGCACGGCATCCCCGCCCTGCCCGGCTGGCGCTACCTCGCCCAGTCCGTCGACCCCGCCGACCACGAGGCGATCCTCGCCGCCCGCCCCGAACTGGTGGACGGCGTGGTCGTCACCGACCCGGCCTCGCTGGAGCGCGCCCGCGAGGCCCTCCAGGCCGCCGCCCTGCTGCCGCGCTCCACCGTCGCCGTCGGCGCCGCCGCCTCGTTGATCGCCCCGATCACCGACCGGCCCGCCTTCTTCCTGGTGCCGCCGAACCCGGCCATGCACGACGAGTCCGCCGCCGACGGCGAGCGCCGCGAACTGCGCGCCCGCGCCGCCGCCCGCGAGGAGCACATCCGCGAACTCGCCGGCCGGCTCGGCGCCGACCGCGCCCTCGCCGCCCGGCTCGCCTCCTGGCACGCCAGCTGCCCGCCCGGCACCCTCGCCGAACTCGCCGCCGCCGCCGAGGCCGGCCGCGAGCACGCCGAGCAGGCCGCCGCCGCCCTGGCCACCCTGCGCTCCGACCACGACGAGGCCGAGACCGACCACGCGGCCGCCGCCTCCGCCCACGAGGAGCACCGGGAGGCCGCCCAGCGCGCCCGCCGCCGCGCCGACGCCCTCTCCGGCCTCGCCTTCCGGCTGCGCGAGCGCGCCACCTGGGCCCGCCGCCAGCGCGAACTCGCCGAGGACGCCGCCGAGTGCGACCGCCGCCAGGCCGTCTGCGCCGAACGCGCCCGCACCTGCGACGAGGACCGCCGCGCCGCCCAGCGCGCCGCCGACGACGCCCGCCGCACCGTGCGCGCGCTGCGCGCCGAACGCGCCGAGATCCCCGCCGCCGAGCAGGCCGACGAGCCCGCCGAGCAGACCGCCCCCGCCGCGCTGCCCGCCCTGCGCGAGGCCTACCGGGCCGCCTCCCAGCTGTACGAGAAGGTCGGCGTCGGCGCCGACCTGCGCGCCGAGCAGGCCCGCGCCGAGGGCGACGAGGCCGCCGCCGCGACCGAGCTCGACCGCCTCACCAACAAGGTCCGCACCCGCGCCGAGGAACTCCTCGGCAGCCCCGACGGCGCCGACGGCCCCGCCCGCCAGGCCGCCGCGGCCCGCGCCGAGGAGCTGGTCGCCACCATCGAGGCCCGCTCCGCCGCCGCCAGCGAGCAGCTCGGCCGCCTGCGCGGCGAGGCCGAGCGCTCCGCCCCGGCCGACGGCGAGGCACACACCGAACTGCCCGAGGAACTCGTCCCGGCCGACCCCGAGCACGCCCAGGTCCTGCTGCGCACGGCCACCGGCCGGCTCGCCGAGTGCCGCGAGGCCGTCGACACCGCCCGCACCGCGCACGCCGACCTCCAGCGCACCTTCGACGCCGCCCAGTCCGCCGCCGCCGACTTCGACGAGCTGGCCGGCCAGCTGCGCGACGGCCTGCGCGAGCAGCAGGAGGAGGACGGCCGACCGGTCGAGCCCTACCTCGGCTCGCTGCCCGAGGCCCGCAACGCCTCCACCGACGCCCGCCGAGCCCTGCGCACGGCCGTCGGCGAGCTGTCCTCCGCCGAACTCGCCGTCCGGGACGCCTCCGACGCGCTGGTCCGGCACGCCAACGCGGCCCGCTACGAGGCCGTCCGCACCCCCGCCCGCCAGCAGATCCGCGAACTGCCCGCGTCCGCGCTGCCCGAGCACGCGGCCGCCTGGGCCACCGCCTTCGCCCCCCGGCTGCGGGTGCTCACCGACGAGCTCACCCAGCTGGAGCGCAACCGCGGCTCGATCGTCGACCGGCTGCGCGGACTGGTCGAGTCCTCGCTCACCACCCTGCGGGCCGCCCAGCGGCTGTCCCGGCTGCCCGAGGGCCTGGGGGAGTGGTCCGGCCAGGAGTTCCTGCGGATCCGCTTCGAGGACCCGGACCACACCACCCTGGTGGAGCGCCTCGGCGAGGTCATCGACGAGGCCACCCGTGCCGCCGTCCGGAAGAACAGCGACCTGCGCCGCGACGGCATGTCCCTGCTGCTGCGCGGCGTTGCCGCCGCGATCGGCCCCAAGGGCGTCAGCGTCGAGATCCTCAAGCCCGACGCGGTGCTGCGCGCCGAGCGGGTGAGCGTCGGCCAGATGTCCGACGTCTTCTCCGGCGGCCAGCTGCTCACCGCCGCCATCGCGCTCTACTGCACGATGGCCGCGCTGCGCGCCAACGACCGCGGCCAGTCCCAACTGCGGCACGCCGGCACGCTGTTCCTCGACAACCCGATCGGCCGCGCCAACGCCACCTACCTGCTGGAGCTCCAGCGCGCGGTGGCGGACGCGCTCGGCGTCCAACTGATCTACACCACCGGCCTGTTCGACACCACGGCGCTCGCCGAGTTCCCGCTGGTGATCCGCCTGCGCAACGACGCCGACCTGCGGGCCGGCCTCAAGTACATCTCGGTGGAGGAGCACCTGCGCCCGGGCCTGCCCGCCCCGCAGGACCCGGACGGCCCGACCATCCACGGCGAGATCACCGCCACCCGGATGTTCAAGCGCCCGGCGGAGGTTCCCGCCCAGCCGTGAAGTCATTAGCGTGACCGCCATGCTGACGATCGCGCACCTCAGTGACATCCACCTCGGCCAGGTCCACCGTCGGGACGGCGGCAAGCGCGCCCGGCGGCGGGCCGAGCAGGTGATGGCGTACCTCGACGCCCTGCCCGGCCCGCTGGACGCGGTGCTGGTCACCGGCGACCTCGCCGACCACGGCTCGCCCGAGGAGTACCGCCAGGTCGCCGAGGTGCTGGCGTCCCGGCACCCGGTGCTCACCTGCCCCGGCAACCACGACGTCCGGGAGCCGTACCGGGAGGTGCTGCTCGGCGAGGCGCCGTCGACGGACCCGGTCAACCGGCTGCACCGGCTGCCCGGCGTCGACGTGCTGATGCTCGACTCCTCGATACCCGGGCAGCACGACGGCCTGCTGGCGGACGCCACCCTGGACTGGCTGGACGACCGACTCGCCTCCGGAGAGCAGGAGTCGCCGGCCCTGGTGGCCTTCCACCACCCGCCGGTCGAGCTGCACGTCCCGAGCGTGGACCGGATCCGCCAGTACGGCGAGGTCCGGCTCGCACGGGTGCTCCGCCGCCACCCCCGGGTGGCCGCCCTGCTCTGCGGCCACTCCCACACCCCCGCCGCGACCACCTTCGCGGGCCTTCCGGTGCTGGTCGCGCCCGGCGTGGTGTCCACCACCACCCTGCCCTGCGAGGGCGGCCGCGGCATCACCTTCGACCACCCGCCGATGCTCGCCTTCCACGTCCTGGACGGGGACTCCCGGCTCACCACCCACTACCGGATCGTCATCTGACGGTCCGTCGGCCCCCGCCCGGCCACGTGGTCGGCGCCTGCGCCTGCGGATGCTGCGGCGACTGCGGAGGTTGCTGCGACCGGTAGGGCTGCTGCGGCGCGCTGCCCGGCCGGGGGAACGGGCGGGGCGCCAGCGGTTCGGGGGCGGCCCGGCTGCCCGCCATCGGGTGCGCGGAGTTCGGCCCGCGCATCCGCTGGGCGGCCACCTGGCGGGAGATCAGGATCTCCAGCAGGCACCACATCGTGCCGAACACCCCCAGCCCCATGGCCATCAGCGCGGGTGTCATCAGCCAACTGCCCGCGTACGAGGCCAGGGTCGCGACGACCACGCCCACCAGTGTGAAGGAGAGGCAGAGCACCGCCCGGACTGCGGCGGAGCGCACTTCGTCGGGCAGGCGGCGGCGACGGCGTGGCGCGGACATCGGGCGACCCCCAGGCGCGGATCCGGTGCTGGAACGGGGAACGGGCGCACACGAATTGCGCCCCCTTCACCTCACTCTGCCCCCGCCGAACCCGGACCATGCGTCCGAATCCACCGAACTGCCGTCAAACCGTGCCATCCGGGCAGGCGGCGGCGGGAGCTCACCCCAACTGCTGGTCGAGCTCCTCCAGGGCGCCGGTGACGATCGTCCGCATCGCCCGTTCGGCGTGCGCGGCGTCGCCGCCGCAGATCGCGTCGGCGACCTCCCGGTGCAGCCTGATCGCGTACGGCTCGGGCTGATGGGGCATCAGATGGTACTCGGTCCGGCCGGTGAGCACCGCCCCGACGGTGTCGCCGAGGTGGGCGAACATCTCGTTCCCGGAGGCGCGCAGCACGAGGGCGTGGAAGGCGATGTCGTACCCGAGGAAGGTGGTGAGGTCGGCCTCCCGGGCGGCGACCGTCAACTCCACGGCCAGCGAGCTGAGTTCGCGCCGGTCGTCGTCGCTGGCGTGGCTCGCGGCGAGCGCGGCCGCGGCCGGTTCGACGGCCACCCGCAGGGAGCCGAGCGAGCGCAGTTGGGCGGGCCGGTCGGCGCCGGCCAGCCGCCAGCGGATCACCATGGGGTCGAAGACGTCCCAGACCGACTTCGGCTGGACGGTGATCCCGACCCGCCGGCGGGACGCCACCAGGCGCATCCCCTCCAGGACGCGCACCGCCTCCCGGACGACCGTCCGGGACACCCCGAACCGTTCCTCCAGGTCCTCCGCGCGCAGCACCGCGCCCTCGGGGAGCTCCCCGGACGCGATCGCCGGCCCGAGCTCGTCAAGCACCCGGCCGGGCAGCCCCTGGATCTCCATCCGCCCAGGGTAGACGGCCGCCCCCGCGCGGCGCGCACCGCCCTGCGACCTACCCCACACTCCAAAAGTATGACGATTTGGTTTCCGGCACTTGAATACGTCATATCTTTGAGGCGATAGTGGCGGCCTGCAACGAAGGAGCACCACCGATGGCTCTCAACGTCGAGAACCGCGCCCTCCCGGGCACCCCCCTCACCGTCGTGGTGATGGGCGTCTCCGGTGTCGGCAAGACCACCCTGGCCCGCCTCCTGGCCGACCGCCTCGATCTCCCCTTCGCCGAGGCGGACGAGTTCCACCCGCCGGCCAACATCGCCAAGATGTCCGCCGGCATGCCGCTGGACGACCGGGACCGGGAACCCTGGCTGCGCGCCATCGGCGCCTGGCTCGGGGAGCGCACCGAGTCCGGCACCGGCGGCGTGGTCACCTGCTCGGCGTTGAAGCACGGCTACCGCGACATCCTGCGCGCGGCCGCCCCGGGCGCCTTCTTCCTGCACCTCAGCGGCGGTCACGAGCTGGTCGAGGACCGGCTCTCCCACCGCACCGGCCACTTCATGCCGTCGTCGCTGCTCGGATCCCAGTACGCCACCCTGGAGCCCCTGGGTGCGGACGAGCGCGGCGCCGTCCTGGACGTGGGCCCGTCCCCCGAAGAACTCGTCGAGATGGCCGTGGCGCTGCTGCGGCCCGTCAATGGAGACCTCGCGTGAGTATTGCCCCCACCCTCCTGGCGGCCGCCCCACCGGCCCTGCCGCACACCGGCAGCGACTCCCAGCTGCTGATCGCGGTGCTGCTCAGCATCGGCGCGATCGTCCTGCTGATCACCAAGCTGAAACTGCACCCGTTCCTCGCCCTCACGCTCGGCTCCGGCCTGCTGGCCGCCGTCGCGGGCGCCCCCTTCGACAAGCTGCTGAGCAGCTTCTCCACGGGCTTCGGTTCCACCGTGGCCAGCGTCGGTCTGCTGATCGGCCTGGGCGCGATGCTCGGCAAGCTGCTCGCGGACTCGGGCGGCGCCAACATCATCGCGGACACCGTGCTGTCCCGGACCGGCAACAAGGCGCTGCCCTGGGCGATGGCGCTGATCGCCGCCGTGCTCGGCCTGCCGCTGTTCTTCGAGGTCGGCGTCGTCCTGCTGATCCCGATCGTGCTGCTGGTCGCCCGCCGCGGCAACGTGCCGCTGATGCGGGTCGGCATCCCGGCCCTGGCCGGCCTGTCGGTGCTGCACGGCCTGGTGCCCCCGCACCCGGGCCCGCTGGTCGCGGTCGACGCGCTCAAGGCCGACCTCGGCATCACCCTGGCGCTCGGCCTGCTGATCGCCGTCCCGACCCTGATCATCGCCGGCCCGCTGTTCGCCCGGGTCGCCGAGCGCTGGGTGGGCCCGCTGGAGGTCCCGGCCGCCACGGCCCCCGAGGAGACCACCAGGTCCGAGCGCACCCCGTCGTTCGGCGCGGTGATGGCGACCATCCTGCTGCCCGTCGTGCTGATGCTCGGCAAGGCCCTGGCCGACGTGGTGATCGACGACCCGAAGGCGGTCGGCCAGCGGGTCTTCGACTTCATCGGCTCCCCGCTGATCGCCCTGCTCGCCGCGACCCTGCTCGCCATGCTGACCCTCGGCAGGGCGGCCGGCTTCGACCGGGCCCGGATCTCCGACACCGTCGGAAAGTCGCTCGGCCCGATCGCCGGGATCGTGTTCATCGTCGGCGCCGGCGGCGGCTTCAAGCAGACCCTGATCGACGTGGGCGTCGGCAACGCGGTGAGCGAGTGGTCCGGCAAGTGGCACATCTCCGCGCTGCTGCTGGGCTGGCTGATCGCCGTGCTGATCCGCCTGGCCACCGGCTCGGCGACGGTGGCCACCATCACCGCGGCCGGCATCGTGTCGCCGCTCGCCGCGAACATGTCCTCGACCCACGCGGCCCTGCTGGTGCTCGCGATCGGGGCCGGCTCGCTGTTCCTGTCGCACGTCAACGACGCCGGCTTCTGGCTGGTGAAGGAGTACTTCGGGATGAGCGTCGGGCAGACGCTCAAGTCCTGGTCGGTGATGGAGACGGTGATCTCGGTGGTCGCGATCGCCCTGATCATGCCGTTGAGCCTGATCATCTAGCGCGCCCGGCGCGCCTTCGCCCGCAGGGGCGGCACCCGTACCGTACGGGTGCCGCCCCTGCGGCGTTCGCGGTCAGTGCCCGAGCAGCCCCGAGAGCACCGCCGTGGTGGCCGCCAGCAGCTCCTCGGCCGCCGCGCCGCCGGCCGCCGTACGGGCCAGCACCCCCTCGCGCGCCGCCAGCACGACCGCCGCCGTCCGCCCGGCCCCGGCTCCGGCCGGCACCAGCTCGGGCAGCACCCGCTCCAGGACGTCGGCCAGCGCCCGCGCCACCGTCCGGTCGTGCGCGGCGAGCTGTTCGGCCAGCTCCGCGGACCGGGCCGCGACCAGCCGGAACTCCAGGAACAGTAGGATCCACCCGCTCTCCGCCGGCTCGACCCGCAGCAGCGCCTCGACCAGCAGCCGGGCCCGCTCCGGCGGCGCGAGCGCCTCGCAGGCGGCGGCGAGCCGCTCCAGCTCGGTGATCCGCCGGGCGGCCTGGTCGTCGAAGAGGGCCAGCAGCAGGTCCTCCTTGCCGGCGAAGTTCGAGTAGAAGGCCCCGCGGGTGTACCCGGCGGCGGCGCAGACGTCCTCGATGCTCGTCCGCGCGAAGCCGACGGAGAGGAACAGCTCGCTCGCCGCGGCGAGCAGTCGGGCCCGGGTGTGGACGCGCCGCCGGGGCGGTCGGGGAGCGGCGGCTTCGGTGGGGGGTGGGTTCACAGCAGCACGATACATGGTGTATTCAGTACGAGTCGTATTCAATACGAGCCGTACTGAACCACGCGCGGCCGAAGGAGCCGGACATGACCCGCCTGCTGATCACCAACGCCCACCTGCTCCACCCCGAGGACGGCACCCGCACCGACCCCGGCTGGCTGGAGGCCGCCGACGGCCGGATCACCGCCACCGGCACCGGCCGCCCGCCGACCGCCACCGAAGCGGTCCGGGTCCTGGACGCACGGGGCGCCACCGTGCTGCCCGGCCTGATCGACGCCCACGTCCACCTGCTGGTCACCTCGCTCGACCTGCGCGACGTCGCGAACTGGACGCCCGGCTACGCCACCGTCCGCGCCCTGGCCGAGGCCGAACGGATGCTGCGCCGCGGCTTCACCACCGTCCGCGACGTCGGCGGCGCCGACCACGGCATGGCCCGCGCCCTGGCCGAGGGCCTCGTCCCCGGTCCGCGCCTGCTGCACGGCGGCAAGGCGCTCTCCCAGACCGGCGGCCACGGCGACCTGCGCCCGCTCGGTGACGACTCGCTGCCCTGCTGCGAGGCCCGCCCCCACTTCGGCCGGATCGCCGACGGTGTGGACGCGGTGCGCGCCGCCGCCCGGGACGAGTTCCGCAAGGGCGCCCGGCACCTCAAGGTGCTGCTCTCCGGCGGCGTCGCCTCCCCGCACGACGAGATCGCCGCGGTCCAGTACAGCGAGGAGGAGATCCGGGCGGCCGTCGAGGAGGCCGAGAACCACAACCGCTACGTCACCGTGCACGCCTACCACCCGCGCGCGATCGACCGCGCCCTGCGGGCCGGCGTGCGCTGCGTCGAACACGGCAACCTGCTGGACGGCACCACCGTCGCGCTGCTGCTGGAGAAGGACGCCTTCCTGGTCCCCACCCTGGTCGCCTACGAGCGGACCGCGAAGCTCGGCGCCGCCTCCGGCCTGCCGCCGGCCTCACTGGCCAAGCTCGCCGAGGTCCGCGACCGCGGCCTGGAGGCCCTGGAGCTCGCCCACCGCGCGGGCGTCAACCTGGTCTACGGCAGCGACCTGCTCGGCCCGCTGCACCACGCCCAGCTGGAGGAGTTCACCCTGCGCGCCCAGGTCCAGCCGGCCCCCGACGTGCTCCGCTCGGCGACCACCACGGCGGCCCGGCTGCTCGGCCTGGCGGGGGAGATCGGCACCCTCGCCCCGGGCGCGCACGCGGACCTGCTGGTCGTCGACGGCGACCCGCTGGCCGACCTCACCGTGCTGACCCGCCCGGAGCGGCACCTCCGGCACGTGGTCAGGGCGGGCGCCGTGGTGTGAAAACGCGGGCGGGCGCCCGGGGAAACCCCGAACGCCCGCCCGCCGTACCGCAGTTACGCGTCTACTTGTTCCCGCGCTTCGCGAGGAAGGCCTCGACCTCGTCCCGGATCTCCGGGGTGTCCAGCCCGCGCACCGTCATGGTGGTGCGGCGGCGCAGCACGTCGTCCGTGGTGTACGCCCACTCGTTGTCGGCCGCGTAGGCGACCTGCGCCCAGACGTCCGGGCCGTCGGCGTGGATCGGCCGGCCGAGCTCCGGGTTCTCGTCGATCATGCGGGCGATGTCGAAGGACAGGGTGCCGTAGTGGCTGGCCAGGTGCTTGGCGACCAGCGGCTCCATCCGCGAGCCCGGCTCGCGGTCGATCAGCAGCCGGTGCGCGACGGCGTTCGGCGCGCCGACGCCCGGCAGCGGGACGGTCGGGGCGATCGGGGACATGTCCTCGGCGAGGCCGGTGCCGGGCACGTGGGCCAGCTTCTCCAGCACCGCGCGGCCGATGTGCCGGTAGGTGGTCCACTTGCCGCCGGAGACCGACAGCATGCCGCCGCGGCCCTCGGTGACGACGGTCTCGCGCTTGGCGGCGGCGGTGTCACCCGGGCCGCCGGGCAGCACGCGCAGGCCGGCGAAGGAGTAGGTGATCAGGTCGCGGTCGAGGTGCTCGTCGCGGATCGCGTGTGCGGCCTCGCCCATGATCTGGTCGATGTCCGCCTCGGTGGCCCGGACGTCCTTCGGGTCGCCGGTGTACTCCTCGTCGGTGGTGCCGAGGAGGACGTGGTCCTCCCACGGGATGGCGAAGGAGACGCGGTACTTGTCGATCGGGATGGTCAGCGCGGCGCGCCACGGCGAGCGGCGCTTGACGACGACGTGGGCGCCCTTGGAGAGGCGGATCGACGGCGCGGCGCCGGCGTCCTCCATCGTGCGCAGGTGGTCGACCCACGGGCCGGTGGCGTTGAGCACCAGGCGGGCGTTCACGCCGAACTCGCTGCCGTCCAGGCGGTCGCGCAGCTCGGCGCCGGTGACCCGGCCGCCGGTGAAGCGCAGACCGGTGACCTCGGCGTGGTTGAGGACCACGGCGCCGGCGTCGACGGCGGCGCGCACGGTCATCACCGCGACGCGCGAGTCGTTCATCTGGTGGTCGCCGTAGACGGCCACCGAGCGCAGGCCCTCGGTGCGCAGCGCGGGCACCTGCTGGGCGGCGTGCGCGGCGGTGGAGACCCGGCCCATGCCGTCGCGGAAGGCGGACAGCGCCGAGTAGAGGAACACGCCGGCGCCGAGCTTGGCCGCGCCGTGCGGGCCGCCCTTGTAGACCGGCACGAAGAAGGTCAGCGGGTTGACCAGGTGCGGGGCCACGTCGGTGGAGAGCGCGCGGCGCTCCTTGTGGTTCTCGGCGACGAGCTTGACCGCGCCGGTCTGCAGGTAGCGCAGACCGCCGTGGACGAGCTTGGAGGAGGCGCTGGAGGTGGCGCCGGCGAAGTCGCCGGCGTCGACCATGGCGACCTTCAGGCCGGCCTGGGACGCGGTCCAGGCGACGGCCGTGCCGAGGATGCCGCCCCCGATCACCAGCAGGTCGTAGGTGGCCTTGCCGAGCAGCTCACGGGTCTCGGCGCGGGAAGCGGTGCGGCCGGCGGTGCGCTCGGCGCCCAGGGTCGGGATGGTTGCCATGGTGGTTGTGTACGGCGCGCTGTTCCGGCTGCGCCGTTACTCCTCTCGGGTGCGGTGCGGCCCCTGCTGGAGAGGCCGGTCGGCCCGGTGCGGCGGGCCGGTGGAACACGGTTGCGCCCGGTGCCGGAACAGCGGGCGGCCGGCCGGGGCACGGGGCCCCGACCGGCGGGTCGGTCAGTTGGTCTCTTCCTCCTCCACCCAGCCCATGGTGCGCTCCACGGCCTTGAGCCACTTCTTGTACTCGCGCTCCCGGGTGTCCTCGTCCATGCGCGGGGTCCACTCGGCGGCGCGGTGCCAGTTGGCCCGCAGGGTGTCGAGGTCGTTCCAGAAGCCGACGGCGAGACCGGCCGCGTAGGCGGCGCCGAGGGCGGTGGTCTCGGCCACGTACGGGCGCTCGACCGGGGCGTCCAGGACGTCGGCGATGTTCTGCATGAGCAGGTTGTTGCTGGTCATGCCGCCGTCGACCTTGAGGGCGGTGAGCTCGACGCCGGAGTCCTTCTGCATGGCGTCGACGACCTCGCGGGTCTGCCAGGCGGTGGCCTCCAGGACGGCCCGGGCCAGGTGGCCCTTGGTGACGTACCGGGTCAGACCGGCGATCACACCGCGGGCGTCGGAGCGCCAGTACGGGGCGAACAGGCCGGAGAAGGCCGGGACGAAGTAGGCGCCGCCGTTGTCCTCGACGGTGTTGGCGAGGGTCTCGATCTCGGCGGCGGTGGAGATGATGCCGAGCTGGTCGCGCAGCCACTGGACGAGCGAGCCGGTGACGGCGATCGAGCCCTCCAGCGCGTAGACCGGGGCCTGGTCGCCGATCCGGTAGCCGACCGTGGTCAGCAGGCCGTGGTACGAGTTGACGATCTTCTCGCCGGTGTTCAGCAGCAGGAAGGTGCCGGTGCCGTAGGTCGACTTGGCCTCGCCCTCGTTGAAGCAGGTCTGGCCGAACAGGGCGGCCTGCTGGTCGCCGAGCGCGGCGGCGACCGGGACGCCGGCCAGGTCGCCGACGGCCTCGCCGTAGACCTCGGCGGAGGAGCGGATCTCCGGGAGGACGGTCAGCGGCACGCCCATCGAGTCGGCGATCTTCTCGTCCCACGCCAGGGTGTTCAGGTTCATCAGCATGGTGCGGCTGGCGTTGGTCACGTCGGTGACGTGCTTGCCGCCGTTCACACCGCCGGTGAGGTTCCAGATCACCCAGGTGTCCATGGTGCCGAACAGGATGTCGCCGGCCTCGGCGCGCTCGCGCAGGCCCTCGACGTTGTCCAGCAGCCAGCGGATCTTCGGGCCGGCGAAGTAGCTGGCCAGCGGGAGGCCGGTCTCGCGGCGGAAGCGGTCCTGGCCGACGTTGCGGCCCAGTTCGCGGCAGAGCGCCTCGGTGCGGGTGTCCTGCCACACCAGCGCGTTGTGCACCGGCTCACCGGTGTTCTTGTCCCACAGGACGGTGGTCTCGCGCTGGTTGGTGATGCCGATCGCGCGGATGTCGTCCTTGGTCAGGCCGGCCTTCTCCAGCGCACCGCGGACGACCGACTGCACCCGGGTCCAGATCTCGGCGGCGTCGTGCTCGACGTAGCCGGGCTGGGGGAAGATCTGCCGGTGCTCCTGCTGGTCGACGGAGACGATCCGGCCGTCGGCGCCGAAGATGATGCAGCGGCTGGAGGTGGTGCCCTGGTCGATCGCGGCGATGTAGTTACCGGTGGAGGTCATGTGGAGGGTCCTCGGCTCAAGTTCGGGGGTTACGGGGTGGGTGGGCCTGACACGGACGTTCGTTACCCGTACGTCCGGTCAGTCCCCGTGCTCGGCGGTTTCCAACCGGGCCTTTAGAACAGGGCGTTGTAGACGCCGCCGGCCGCGAGGCCGCCCAGGATCGGGCCGACGACCGGGATCCAGGCGTACGACCAGTCCGAGCCGCCCTTGTTCGGGATCGGCAGGAAGGTGTGGGCGATGCGCGGGCCGAGGTCGCGGGCCGGGTTGATCGCGTAGCCGGTCGGGCCACCGAGGGAGAGGCCGATGCCCACGACGGTGAGGGCGACGATCAGGGTGCCCATGCCGCTGTCGCCCAGGCCCTTGGTGGTGCCGAGGGTGAGGATCGCCATGCAGAGCACGAAGGTGCCGATGACCTCGGTGATCACGTTCTGGAGCGGGTTCCGGATCTCGGGCCCGGTCGAGAAGATGCCGAGGGTGGGCTCCTTGTTGGCCTGGAACTGGCCGAGGTAGGCGAGCCAGACCATGACGGCGCCGATGATCGCGCCGAGCAGCTGGGAGCCGATGTAGAGCGGCACCTGGCTCCACTCGCCGGTCTTGACGGCGATGGCGATGGTGACGGCCGGGTTGAGGTGGGCGCCGGACTTGGCCCCGGTCATGTAGGCGGCGATGAGGACCGCGAAGCCCCAGCCGAAGGTGATCGCCAGCCAGCCGGCGTTGAAGGCCTTCGACTTCTTGAGGGTCACGGCGGCGCAGACGCCGCCGCCGAGGAGTATCAGGGCGGCGGTGCCGAGGGTTTCGCCGACGAAGACGTCGCCGTTGGAGATGGCGGACACAAAGACTCCCTTGTCATGGCCCGAAGTGCGGGTGGGGGCAGGTGGCCGGTGGATCCCTGTGCGGGTGAGCGCGCCGTGGGAGTGATCTTCCCGGCCATCGTTCGACAATGTCGACCGTCATGCGGAAGCTTCCTCCCCAGGTCGGCCCCGCGTCAAGGCGGGGTTACGCAGCTGTGACCCTTCCCTCGGAAGGTCCCCCGAAGTTACCCAGCGGAGCGGCCCGAATCGGGGCAAAACGCCAAGGCGCGGACAGGCTCACCGCCCGTCCGCGCCTCAGCGTGACGAATCGACCGCGTTGCTCAGAACCGCCCGGCGCCCAGGTCGCGGGAGATCGCCCGCGCCGCGCTGCGCACCGAGGCCACCAGCGAGGGCTTCACGAAGCCGTCCTCGCAGACCCGCTCGACCGGCCCGTTGATGCACACCGCGCCCACCGGGTTGCGCCGCCGGTCCTGGATCAGCGCCGCGATCGAGGCCACGCCGTCCCAGGTCTCCTCGATCGAGTCCGCCCAGCCGCGCTCGCGGATCAGCGCGCACTCGGCGTCCAGGTCGCTCGCCTCGGTCAGCGTCCGCACGGTGTACGACTCGTACGGACCGTCGCCCAACTCCCCGCGCGCGACCGGGTCGTAGGCCACCAGGACCTTGCCGATCGCGGTGCTGTGCAGCGGCTGCATCGAGCCGACCTCCAGCACCTGCCGGGTGTCGTCGGGCCGGAACACGTGGTGCACGATCAGCACGCCCTGCTGGTGCAGCACCCCCAGGTAGACGGTCTCCCCGGCCGCCCGGGCCAGGTCGTCCGCCCAGACCAGCGCCCGCGCCCGCAGCTCGTGCACGTCCAGGTAGCTCTGTCCCAGCCGCAGCAGCTCGGCGCCCAGCTGGTACTTGCCGCTCTCCGGGTCCTGCTCGACGAACCCCTCCTGCTGCAGCGTGCGCAGGATGCCGTGCGCGGTGCCCTTGGCGAGGTCCAGTGCCGTCGCGACCTCGGACAGCCCCAGGCGGCGCTCGCCGCCGGCCAGCAGGCGCATGATCGCGGCGGCCCGGGAGAGCGACTGGATCGGGCCGGGCATGGATACCTCCGGACGACAGGCGGTCGACATTGTCGACCGCAGTGGTGACGGGACGAGTCTGCCAGGCCGCCGTCCGTCCGTGCACCTTCCCCCTCGGTAACCCGCGCTCGACCCGGTGTTAACCTTCCGCGCCCGCGCCGTCCGCTACCCTTCCACCCCGCTGAGCAGCCCGCGCCGCACCGACACCTCGGCCGCCAGCGCGGCGATCCCGTCGGTGCCGACCCGGCAGCAGCCGCCGACCAGGCGCGCGCCGTCCGCCAGCCAGCCGCCCACCCGCGCCGAGCGGAAGGTCGGCTCCCCGCGCCAGTCCCGGCGGTCCGGGTCCCAGTGCTCCCCGCTGTTCGGGTAGACCACCACCGGCTTCCCGGTCACCTCCGCGGCCACCGCCACTGCCAGGTCCGCGTCCCGCGGAGTGCAGCAGTTCACACCCACCGCCAGCACCTCGTCCACCTCCGCGGCCAGCGCGAACGCCTCCTCCAAGGGCTGCCCGGCCCTGGTCCGGCCGTCCGCCACGCTGTACGACAGCCAGGCCGGCACCCCCAGCCCGCGCACCAGCTCCAGCAGCGCCCGCGCCTCGTCCGCGTCCGGCACCGTCTCCAGCGCCAGCACGTCCGGCCGGGCCGCCGCCAGCACCTCCAGCCGGGGCCGGTGGAACGCCACCAGCTCCGCGTGGTCCAGCCCGTACCGGCCCCGGTACTCCGAACCGTCCGCCAGCACCGCCCCGTACGGGCCGACCGAGGCCGCCACCCAGCGCCGCCGGCCGCCCGGCTCGGCCCGCGCCGCCTCCCGGGCCAGCTCCACGCTGCTCGCCAGCAACCGGGCCGCCGCCGCGTGCCCCACCCCGCGCCGGGCGAAGCCCGCGAAGCTCGCCTGGTAGCTCGCCGTGATCGCGACGTCGGCCCCCGCCGCGAAGTACGCCCGGTGCGCCGCCACCACGGCGTCCGGGTCGTCCGCGAGCAGCCGCGCCGACCACAACGCGTCCGACAGGTCGTGCCCCGCGGAGGCCAGCTGGTTGGACATCCCGCCGTCCAGGACCAGCGGGCCGGCCGCCAGCGCCGTGGCGAAGTCCGGCGGGGGAGCAGTGGGCATCTCGGTCTCCTCGGGCGCGGTCGTTCCTGGTCACAGCCTAGAAGCCGGAGCCCCCCGCCGACCGGGAAAACCGTTTGCCGCCGGGGAACGGAGTCGTTACGTTGTGCTCATCCCGAGAACGACAGCACCAGGTGCCCCAGGGGCGCGGAGAGGAGCCGGCGATGGCAGCGGACGACGCGTCCCCCCAGCCCGCCGCCGGGCCCACGGCCGAGCAGGAGTGGCTCGCCGCGTACGACCCGCGCGCCTACGCCCCGATCGCCGTCACCGTCGACGTGGTGGCCCTGACGCTGCGCGGCGGCCGGCTGCACGTGCTGCTGGTCGAGCGCGGCGCCCCGCCCTACCAGGGCTGCTGGGCGCTGCCCGGCGGCTTCCTGCGGGCGGGGGAGGAGGGCCTCGACGAGGCCGCCGCCCGCGAACTCGCCGAGGAGACGGGCCTCCAGGGCGTCTCCGAGGCCGAGGCCGCGCTCTGCCGCCTGCACCTCGAACAACTCGGCACCTACGGCGCCCCCGAGCGGGACCCGCGGATGCACGTCGTCTCCGTCGCCTACCTGGCCTTCGCCCCGGACCTGCCCGACCCGCAGGCCGGCACGGACGCCGCGGCCGCCGCCTGGCACCCGGTGGCCGATCTCGACCCGGCCCCGCGGCCCTCGGACCGCGCCCCAGCCGCCGGTGTGCCCGCCGACACCCACGGGGGTGGCGTCGACGGGCACACCGGCCCCCCGCCGGTCGCACCGCAGCCGATCCGGCTCGCCTTCGACCACGCCCGCATCCTGGCCGACGGCCTCGACCGGGTGCGCGCCAAGCTGGAGTACAGCCCGCTCGCCACCGCTTTCCTGCCCCACGACTTCACCATCCCCGACCTCCGCGCCGTCTACGAGGCCGTCTGGGACGAGAAGCTCCACCCCGGCAACTTCCACCGCAAGGTCCTCTCCGCCCCCGGCTTCGTCGAGAGCACCGGCACCACCACCCAGCGCGGCGGCGCCCGCGGCGGCCCCCGCGCCCGCACCTACCACGCCGGCGGCGCCCGACTGCTGCACCCCGCCCTGCTCCGCCCCGCCCGCGAGGACGGCCCGGGCCCCGGCGCACCCGCCACCGACGACCGGCCCCGCTGAGCCCCGGGCTACCATCCGCCCATGACCACCGACGAAGCGACCCGCACCACCCACCGGCCGTTCTCCCACTGCCACTTCTGCGGCACGCCGTACGCGCCCGGCACCGACGGCTGGCCCCGCACCTGCCCCGGCTGCGCCGAGATCAGCTACCGCAACCCGCTGCCCGTCGCCGTCACCGTCCTGCCCGTCACCCGGCCCGACGCCGAGCCGGCCCTGGTCGTCATCCGTCGCACCATCGAACCCGGCTACGGCGAACTCGCCTTCCCCGGCGGCTACATGGACTTCGGCGAGAGCTGGCAGCAGGCCTGCGTGCGCGAACTCGCCGAGGAGACCGGCATCCTGGCCGACGCCGCCGACGTCCGCCTGATCCACACGGCCTCCGACCCCAACGGCCGCTTCATCATGCTCTGCGGACTCCTCCCCGCCCGCCCGCTCGCCGAACTCCCGCCCTCCCTCCCCACCGACGAGACCGAGGGCTGGCTGCTCGCCACCGCCGACACCGCGCTGGTCTGGGACTTCCACAACGGCATCCTGCGCCGCTGGTTCGACGGCGAGTTCACCCCCCGCTGAGGGGCGGCCCGCCGAGGGGTGGCGCAACGCCCGGCCGACCCTGGCGCAGCGGCCGCTCGCATGGCATGGTCTGCACCGACAGCCCAACCGGACGGGTTGGCCACGAGCTCACCCGTCCCCACCACCGGCCGGGAGACCACCACCGTGAGCACCCCAACCCAGGACCAGCCGCTCTGGCGCCCCAACCCCGCTCGCGCCGCCGCCACCAGCCTGGTCGCCTTCCAGGCCTGGGCCGCCGAACACCACGGAGCCCCGGCCGCCCCGCTCGCTCCGGCCGCCGACGACCAGCAGGCCGCCCAGCGCTACGCGGACCTGCACGCCTGGTCCACCGCCGACCTCGACCGCTTCTGGACCGCGGTGACGCAGTGGTTCGACGTCCGCTTCACCGAGGCCCCCGAGGCCGTCCTCGCCGACCCGGCCATGCCCGGCGCCCGCTGGTTCCCCGGCGCCCGCCTCAACTACGCCGAGCACGCCCTGCGCGCCGCCGAGGACGAGGCGAACGCCGACCGCCCGGCGATCCTCCACCTGGACGAGACCACCGAGCAGCCGGCCGCCCTCAGCTGGTCCGAACTGCGCCGCCAGGTCGGCTCGCTGGCCGCCGCCCTGCGCGCCCGCGGCGTCCGCCCCGGCGACCGGGTCAGCGCCTACCTGCCGAACATCCCGCAGGCCGCCGTCGCGCTGCTCGCCACCGCCGCCGTCGGCGCCGTCTGGACCAGCTGCGCCCCCGACTTCGGCGCCCGCAGCGTCCTCGACCGCCTCCAGCAGATCGAACCCGCGGTCCTCTTCGCCGTCGACGGCTACCACTACGGCGGCAAGGACCACGACCGCACCGAGGTCGTCGCGGAGCTGCGCCGCGAACTCCCCAGCCTGCACACCGTGGTGCACGTCCCGCTGCTCGGCGCCCCGGCCCCCGAGGGCGCCCTCCGGTGGGAGGACCTGGTCGCCGAGGACGTGGCGCCGGTGTTCGAGCCGGTCCCCTTCGACCACCCGCTCTGGGTCCTCTACTCCTCCGGCACCACCGGCCTGCCCAAGGCCATCGTCCAGAGCCAGGGCGGCATCCTGCTCGAACACCTCAAGCAGGCCGGCCTCCACCTCGACCTCGGCCCCCGGGACCGCTTCCTCTGGTACACCTCCACCGGCTGGATGATGTGGAACTTCCTGCTGGCCGGCCTCCTGGTCGGGGCCACGATCGTCACCTACGACGGCAGCCCCGGCCACCCCGACACCGGCGCCCTGTGGTCCGTCGCCGCCCGCACCCGCGCCACCGTCCTCGGCACCTCCGCCGCGTACGTCATCGCCAGCCGCAAGGCCGAGCTGCACCCCGGCCGCGAACTCGACCTCTCCGCCGTCCGCTGCATCGGCACCACCGGCTCCCCGCTCCCGCCGGACGGCTTCCGCTGGATCTACGACGAGGTCAAGCAGGACGTCTGGCTCGCCTCGGTCAGCGGCGGCACCGACGTCTGCTCCTGCTTCGTCGGCGGCGTCCCCACCCTGCCCGTGTACCTCGGCGAGATCCAGGCCCCCTGCCTGGGCGCCGCCGTCGAGTCCTGGGACGTCCAGGGCCACCCGCACACCGACACCGTCGGCGAGCTCGTCGTCACCAAGCCGATCCCGTCGATGCCCACCGGCTTCTGGAACGACCCCGAGGGCACCCGGTACCACGACAGCTACTTCGACACCTACCCCGGCATCTGGCGCCACGGCGACTGGATCACCGTCACCTCCCGGGGCACCGTCGTCATCCACGGCCGCTCCGACTCCACCCTCAACCGCCAGGGCGTCCGGATGGGCTCCTCGGACATCTACGAGGTGGTCGAGCGTCTCCCCGAGATCGCCGAGTCCCTGGTCATCGGCCTGGAGGAGCCCGACGGCGGCTACTGGATGCCGCTGTTCGTCGTCCTCGCCCCCGGCGCCGAACTCGACGACGACCTCATCGGCCGCATCCGCACCTCGCTGCGCACCGAGCTCTCCCCGCGCCACGTCCCGGACGAGGTGATCGTCGTCCGCGGCCTGCCGCACACGCTGACCGGCAAGCGCATCGAGGTCCCGGTCAAGCGGATCCTCTCCGGTACCCCGCTGGAGCAGGCCGTCAACCCCGGTTCGGTCGACAACCTCGACCACCTGCGCTTCTTCGAGCGGCTCCGGGTCGACCGCCAGGCCTGACCGACCCGGGCGAACGCCGAAGGGGCGCCCCCACCGGTGCGGTGGGGGCGCCCCTTCAGCGTTTCCCGGGTCCTACTCTTCCCGGTCCCGGCTCCTACTCGCCGGAGAGCACCTGCTGCGCGGCGGCCCGCGCCTCCTCGGCGCTGTCCGCGGCCCGGGCCGCCTCGGCGGCCCGGCGGCACTGCGCCAGCGTGTACTTCGCCAGCGTGCTCCGGACGTAGGGGATCGAGGCCGAGCCCATGGAGAGGCTGGTGACGCCCAGACCGGTCAGCACCACGGCCAGCAGCGGGTCGGACGCCGCCTCACCGCAGACGCCACAGCTCTTGCCGGTCGCCTGCGCGGCCTCGGCGGCCGCGGCGACCAGGTCCAGCAGCGCCGGCTGCCACGGGTCCTGCAGCCGGGCCAGCGCACCGACCTGACGGTCGGCGGCGAAGGTGTACTGGGCCAGGTCGTTGGTCCCCAGCGACAGGAACTCGACCTCCTGGAGGATCGACCGGGCCCGCAGCGCGGCCGACGGGATCTCCACCATCGCACCGAACTTGGCGTCCAGCCCGGCCTCGCGGCACGCGGCGGCGAAGTCCGCGGCGTCCTTGCGGTCGGCCACCATCGGGGCCATCACCTCAAGGTGCACCGGCAGGCCCGCGGCCGCCGTGGCCAGCGCCCGCAGCTGGGTGCGCAGCACCTCCGGGTGCTCCAGCAGGGTGCGCAGACCGCGCACGCCCAGCGCCGGGTTCGGCTCGTCGGCCGGGGTCAGGAAGTCCAGCGGCTTGTCCGCGCCCGCGTCCAGCGCCCGGACCACGACCCGGCCCTCCGGGAAGGCCTCCAGCACCTTGCGGTACGCCTCGACCTGCTTCTCCTCGCTGGGAGCCTTCGCCGAGTCGTCCAGGAACAGGAACTCGGTACGGAACAGGCCGACGCCCTCCGCACCGTTCTCCAGCGCGGCCGGCACGTCCGCCGGGCCGCCCACGTTGGCGAGCAGCGGCACCCGGTGCCCGTCCGAGGTCTGCCCCGGGCCGGAGGAGGCGGCCAGCGCGGCCTTGCGCTCGGCGGCGACCGCCCGCAGCTCGTCCTGCTTCTCCTGCGACGGGTCCAGCAGCACGTCGCCCGAACTGCCGTCCACCGCGACGACGGTGCCCTCGGCGACGTCCGTCGCCCCCGACAACGCGACCACGGCCGGCACGCCCATGGCCCGCGCCAGGATGGCGCTGTGGCTGGTCGGCCCGCCCTCCTCGGTCACGAAGCCGAGCACCAGCGTCGGGTCCAGCAGCGCGGTGTCGGCCGGCGCCAGGTCCCGCGCGAACAGCACGTACGGCTCGTCGCTGTCCGGCACGCCCGGCATCGGCACGCCCAGCAGGCGCGCCACGATGCGGTTGCGCACGTCGTCCAGGTCGGCGACACGCCCGGCCAGGTACTCCCCGGCGGAGGCCAGCAGCGCCCGGTAGGCCGCGAAGGCGTCGTACACGCCGCGCTCGGCACTGCTGCCGACGGCGATCCGGCGGGACACGTCGGCCATCAGCTCCGGGTCCTGCGCCATCAGCGCCTGGGCCTCCAGCACGGCCTGCGCCTCGCCGCCGGCCAGGTTGCCGCGCGCGATCAGGTCGGCCGCGACCGCCTCGACGGCCGCCTGGGCGCGTGCCTGCTCACGCGGGGCGTCCTCGGTCGGGATCTGGGTGGCCGGGGGCTCCAGGACCGCCGTACCCATGTGCCGCACCTGGCCGATCGCGACCCCGTGGCTGACCCCCACGCCGCGCAGTGTCTTCTCCATGTTCCTGTTTCTCCGCTGAGAGGAGCGGCCCCGCCGGGAACCGCTGAGTGCCGGGTCGCCCCGTCAACTCCTGCGGGGCGGGTGTGTGTCGGTGACCGAGGGGTCAGTTCCAGCTGAACAGCTGGTCGCCGGCCTGGGCCTCGCCGGACTCGACCAGGTTGCCCAGGGAGTCGGGAGCGGCCTCCAGCGCCACGATCGGCGAGATCGGCGACTTGCCGGCGGCCTCGACCGCGGCCGGGTCCCACCGGATCACGGCCTGACCGCGGGTCACCGTGTCGCCCTTGTTGACGAGCAGCTCGAAGCCCTCACCGTTCAGCTGCACCGTGTCGATCCCCAGGTGGGTCAGCACACCGTGCCCGTCCGCGTCCACCACCACGAAGGCGTGCGGGTGCATGGAGACCACGACGCCGTCCACCGGAGCGACCGCCTCGGTGGGCTCGCGAACCGGGTCGATCGCGGTGCCCGGGCCGACCATCGCGCCCGAGAACACCGGGTCCGGAACGCCCGCGAGCCCGACGACCTGTCCGGTCAGCGGCGACGTCACAGTGGTCATGGTTGTGCCTCCCAAGTACGCAATACAGCGAAGCGGCCGCGAGCGCGGCGCGACGATCAACTGAAGCCTAAATCATGTCAACTTCGGACATCTGTTGACATTCCCGGGCGAAGACCCACGCCCCCACCCGTCTACCGACCGGCGTCACATCGACCCGCGACTGGTCTAGTCCTCTTAGCCGATGCGCCGCACTCTACAGCCATCTTGGCGAACCGGGACCATTGCTGTATATGCTCGCGAGAGCAACAAATCATGCCGCCGTCCGGGTGACCCGTGGCGAGCCTCGATTCGCGCTCCGGCAACCGACCCGCTATGGTTGGCCGAGTCGCCACAACTTGGCGGTTAACACCAGATTTCAGATGCAAAAAGCCCCGGTAAACGGAGCGGAAAACATCTGGTAAGCTGGAAACACGAAAGAACGAAGCGCCCGGAGGGCCCGCTGGAAGGCGGTCCGAAGGAAGCGTCCGTTCC
>NZ_JBHJWG010000034.1:88590-100802 GCF_042266305.1 Kitasatospora sp. NPDC056076 | reverse complement strand
CCACCGAGTAGTCCCGCGCTTCGGACAGCCTCGCCTCCCACAGGCTCTCCAGTGCCAGCAGCCGCAACTCCTCGAAGCGTGCGGCCGCTTGGGCCCCGAGCGCGTAGTCGCTCACCTCGGGGTAGGCCGTTCCCCGGCACAGCGCCAATGCGCTCCCCAGCGTCCGCCCGGCCTTCTGGTGCAGTCCCGCCTGGAGCAGCCGCCGGCCGTCGTGCAGAAGGCGTTCGAAGAGCGTCGCGTCGATGCAGTCGGTGTCCACCGCCAGTACGTAGCCGTTCGGCTCGCGCCTCAGAACGGTGTCGCGGCAGCGGGGTGGCCGGTTCGGCTCCAGGATCCGCCGGAGATTCGACACGTAGCTGTGCAGGTTCGTCATGACGTCGTTCGGAGGATTCCTCGGCCAGACGGCTTCGGCAAGTTGCTCCGCCGTCACGGGCTGACCCGGAGTGAGGAGGAGGGCGGACAATACCGCCCGCTGGCGCGCCGAGCCCGGATTCACCGATATTCCGTCAGCCTGTACTGCTAACGGGCCGAGGACACTGAAATCCATTGTGTGACCATCCGCCATAAGTCACTCCCAGTAACGAAAAACGCTTCGACCACCCGACGGAAACCCCTTGATCCCAGGACCGGTCCCGGAGAGTTTCCGCACGGTTGGAGACAGAATACTTGTAAATCGTCGGGATAGAAGGTCTGGATCGGTGGCGCACCTCTTGGTATGGCGCGCTGACATGCGATCACATCGGCCGAGGGGATGCCCGGCTGCCGAGGATCCCCAGTATCCCCAGGGCGCAGGCCAATCGGCCCGGCGACGCCCCGCTCGGCGGTCGGGGGCTCCGCGTGATCCGGCTCACGTGAGCACGCGCTCATTGAATGCTGCACGTTCTTGATCGTCCCGCGCCCGGCCTCCGCGCCCCGACGGGCCGGCGGTGCGACGGCCGTGATCAAATGCGCTGTGCCACAGCCGGATTGAGTGGCGGGCGGGTTTCGCCCGAGGAGGTTTGCGCGAGTCGTCGCCGGTCGATCCCCGTCGATATGAGAGTACTGTGAACGATAATCAAGTACTGCCTCGAATGGGCAATTTGGCGAGACAATCGGGTGTGCTCACGTCAACAAGCTGATTCGGGAGGATAGTTGACGAGGGCCGATCTCCCACGCCGGGGGCGGTAGGTCGGACTCCTGGGGCGTGGAGGCCGGGGACGGCTCGCTCCAGCGGTACGGGACGGCGTGCACGCTGACGCGCAAGGGCTCGGCGTGCCGACGGACTTGGCGGCGGGCTCGGCGCCGACGGTCGCCGATGCGACGTCCGACCTGGACGTCGTCGGGCTCGTCCCCAAGGGCTCCCGGGCCCACGACGGCACGACCACCCGGCACTGCGGCAGCGAGGCGGCCCCGTGCGCCCGGAAGGCCGGCGGCCCGCTGTCCGAGTCGGTGCGGTCGAGATGTCCGGACAGGGCTCCCGGTCTCCTCGGAGCCCTGCCCGTGGAGAGCTGTCAGAACTGGTGGTCGAACACCACGGTCACCGGCGCGTGGTCGCTCCAGCGCTCGGCGTGGGAAGCGGCGCGTTCGACGTAGGCCTCTACGGTCCTGTCGGCGAGGCCCGGGGTGGCGACCTGGAGGTCGATGCGCCAGCGGATAGACGCCTTTTCGAAAAAGGTCCACCCGTTCGAGAGCAGCCTGTTCGAGGGTGCCTGCTGGCCTGGGCGGTAGGGGACCTCCTGTGAGCATTATCACGGCTTCGGTGCCGGTTCGGGCGGTGGTGGGTTCGCGTGTCTCGGACACGCACGGTAACGAGGGCAAGGTGTCGCACCTGATCCAGGCGGAGACGGCGACCCGGCACGCGCTGGCGAAGGAGTGGGAGATCGTCGGGTCCTTCGAGGATCTGGACGTCTCCGCGGAGGTCACGCCGTGGAAGCGTCCGGACCTGGGTCCGTGGCTGACCGAGCGGCAGGGTGAGTGGGACGCGTTGGTGTGGGCGAAGGTGGACCGGGCGTTCCGGTCCGCGAAGGACTGTGCGGACGTGGCGCACTGGGCGGAGGAGAACCACAAGGTCCTGGTGTTCACCGACGACGGCATCACCCTGGACTACCGCAAGGGTCAGGAACGGTCGTTCGGGAACGAGCTGGCCAAGGTCTTCCTGATGCTGGCCTCGATCTTCGCCGAGATGGAGCTCAAGCGGATCAAGGCCCGCGTCACCGCCGCGCACAGGCACCTGCGCAAGACGGACCGCTGGGCCGGCGGGCAGCCGCCGTACGGCTACCGGATCGTCGACCGACCCGGCGGTGGCCGCACCCTGGAGCCGGACCCGGTCACCTCCGAAGCCGTCCGCTACATGGGCAAGCTCCTGCTGGAGGAGCAGAGCCAGTGGATGATCGCCACCGCCCTGGAAGCCGCCGGCTTCGACACCCCGGCGACCCACGCGTACAAGAACCAGGGCGACACCTACACGAGCAAGCGCAAGACGCCGCCGTCGAACCACTGGAACCCCACCAGCGTCGGCAAGATCCTTCGCTCGCCGGCGACGATGGGCCTGAAACTGACCGGCCGCTCCGTGAAGGCACGTAAGATCGCCCGGGACGCCAAGGGCCTGCCCATCCGCATGGCCGAGCCCCTGTTCACGGAGGAGCAGTGGGCCGCGATCCAGGCGGCGATGGACGAGCGCTCGGTCACGAAGGAACGCTCGAACGGTGCCTCGCCGTGGCTGGGCGTGCCGCACTGCGACCGCTGCGGCGACCGGTTCTACCGGCAGGTGAACCTCGCCAAGAACGGGAAGGTCTACGAGTACTACCGTTGCGCGAAGACCGCCGGCAAGCCAGCCTGCAAGGGCCAGTCCGTCAAGGGCGAGCGCGTCATCGCGGCGATCACGGCCCTGGTGGAGCGCCTGGCCGGCCTGGCGATGACGGTGCGCAGGTTCATCCCCGGCGAGGACCACACCGAACAGCTCAACCACGTCACCCAAGCCATGCGCGACCTGCGCGAGGAGAAACGCCGCAACCTCTTCGACTACCCCGGCGGCGACGACGAGTACTCCGAAGCCCTCGAAACCCTCGTCGACGAACGCCGCCGCCTCGCCGCCCTCCCGCAACGCCCCTCCGCCTGGGTCGAGGTCGAGACCGGCGAGACCTTCGCCGACGCCTGGACCCACGCCGACCAGGAAAGGCGCCGCCAGCTCCTCCTCGGCCTCAAGGCCCGCCTCTACATGACACCCACCATCGAAGGCTGGTACCTGCCCGCCGAACTCCAAGCACGAGTGCCGATGCTGGAGCACGCTGGTAGGTCGGCGTAGCTTGGGTGGCCCGTACTCTTCTCCATAGTGCGTGTCGCATGAGGCAGACGTGAGGCTGGGCAAGGGAACGTAGCAACGGTGGCAGAGATGTGAGTGTGATCGGGTTTTCCTGAAGTGCATGTTGCTGCTGACTCAGCGGTGACGCCACAACGAGTGCAGCCGCAGGACGTCCATCTGCCAGTGCTGTTGGAGTCCGTTCTGTGGTTGAGGGAGCTCCCTGCCGAGTGTCGCCGCGACCTCGCGGTAGACCCCCGTCGGGGTGTGGTCACCCGTTACGACGAGTGCGGACAACAAGGGCTCGTCAGCCGGCGTATCCCTGTCTACGCGGGCGAGCAGCTCACGCTGCTCGGAGTTCTGGAGCCAAGGCAGTTCGCGCTTCAACCGACGGCTGATTCCCGACCAGGTGACGGTGGATTGGTGTCGGGCGACATCCTGGAGAATGCGCTCCACGGCCTCAGCGAGTTCGCCGAGCGCGGTCTTCGGAAGGGCATGGCTCTCCACGACCTCCTCGGGCGTCGCCCTCGCCTCGTCGGATGCCGTGAGGGTGGTCGCAGGCGGCGGCGCCGAGCCGGCGGGCTCGGGGCGTGGGGAGGCCGGTCCCCCCACGGTGGCCTGGTGTTGGGAGCAGATCTCGAACAGCTCCTGAAGATCTTGCGGGACACCGCCGATAAGCTTGCGCCGAAGGATCCTGGCGTGGGCGAGGCTGCTGCGCAGGGCGAGTTCGTCTCCGCTCTCTCGCGACCGGCGGGCGTTCTCCAGCAGGCGTCGGATACGGTCCAGGACGTCGCCCGCCTCGTGCGAACCGATCCACTTGTGCAGGTCCCTCAGCAGCCGTCGAAGCGTCTTGGCCGTCGAGCCCGGTACCCCGGGTGCGCCGAGGGCGCGCACCGACTCCTCACGGATCGCGGTTGCGGCAGACACGTCGTCCGCGTCCTTGGCCTGCTCGAAACGGGACAGCAGATCGGCGGCCCGGGCGGCGTGGCCGGACGAGGGGTGCTCCGCCTGGCGGGCGGCCGGGATCCCGGCGTGCCCCCTACCGGTGGCGTTTTGGGTCTCAGCGATGGGTGCGGGGGCGGGCCGGCCGGCGGTCTCGACCTCGGCAATGTCTGCTGCCCCGGTGGCGCGGTCGGGTCGGGTGGGGCGGTTCCCCGAGCTGGGTGTGCCCGGCGGGCCAGCGACCGTGCTTCCTGTCAGTAGGGGCGCACCGTTATGGATGGCTGTCGGCTGCGCCTGAATGGTGTGGCCCAGTACTCTGGCGAATTCTTTGAGGAGGGCGGCACTGGGCAACACGACAACGCCCCCGGCACGGGCTGTCTCGAAGTGGTGCAGTTGTTGTTCCGCCTGCTGGATCGCTGTGGCCAGTCGTGCCGCGCGTCGGCCGTGGGTACGGGGCCGGAGGTCCTGGGCCTCGCGCAGCACCCGCCGTAGCTCCTGCACCTTCGACGGTTCTGAATCGTCGGGCCGGGAGCGCGTTGTGGTGCCCGAGGTTGGTGCGGACCGGTAGTGGTCGTGGGTCGCTCGGACGGCCCGCTCGCACCAGCGCTGGAAGGCGGCCTCCGGCACCGGTATATCCGCGTTCAGCTGGCGCAGCACGGTTCGTAGGTAGGGGAGGACGCGCCCGGACCGGCCCTGGACCAGCACGCACAGCGGGGCTCGGCCCGGGTGGAGCGGTCGGTCGACCTCGACCAGGAGGGAGCGCCTCTTCGGGTCGGGCAGGTGGGACAGATCGAAGTGGGCCCGGTGGGAGAGGTCTTCCCACGAGGTGGTCTCTCCCGCGCGGGCGACTCTGATCAGCACCTGGCGGAGGAGTTCCGCGAGAGGGCTGCGCGGGGCGTTGTCGGGTCCGGTCTCGACCCGGGTCGATGCCGCCTTCGGCGTGGCAGGGATCGGCGGGTCGGCCGAGGACCGGTCCTCCAGGGCGACCTCGGGGCGCCAGAGGCCGGTCCGTTCGGCTTCCAGGCCGGACAGTCGGGTGAGGCCGTCGGCCCGTACGACCCAGCCGGTGTTGCCGTCGGAGGCGTGGAGGTCGTCGACTAGCAACCGGGCCACCCCGTTGAGTCGGTAGACGTAGTGCTCGGTGGGGGGCGGTACGGCATCGGGCAGTGTGACGTAGGAGCGGACGATCCGGCTCCCGGCAGCCTTCACGAACGCCGCGACCAGGTAGCGGCCGGGCACGGTGAAGTGCGACGCGGCCGGGGGAGCCGCGGCCGTGTCCACCGCGAAGACGACCTCTACGCCTCGAAGCGGCAGACTCGCCGGGAACGGGGTCTCGCCCGCAGCGCGGGTGGGCAACGACCCTTCGGCTCGCAAGGTGTCCAGCGCGGGGGGAATCAGGCCGTCGGCAGTCATCCGGCACGACTCCAGCGGTGCCCACGGGATGGCCCCGGTACCGGCGGTCACGAGTCCGATCAGGACGCGGCGGTCGGTTCCCTGCGTCTCGCAGCGGACCCGCAGGGCGTAGCCGCGCCGTGCCACCATGTCGTTGACCACGACGCCGTCCCGTCCGAAGACCCATTCGACTCGGCCGGTCTTCGCGCCGAGGCTCTCCACGGCTCGCCGCCAGCTGCGGTAGTCGCCGGGGTGGAGCGCGAACCGCAGGTGCTGCTCGGTGGCGCGCAGCCAGAAGTCCACGGCGTCCCCGGGCCCGTGCCCCAGGCTGCGCAGGTCGCCTTGGGCCAGGTGACCCTGGTCGGCCAGCCAGGCTTTCACATCGCGTTTGATGAAGAGGTGGTCGGCGCTTTCCACGCCGGTTGCGCTGCGGTGGCAGGCGGGCTTGCTGCCGTCGCGGTCTGGGTAGTGGGAGAAGTGGCAGACCTTCCACTCGTACCGTTTGGTCATCAGCTTCTCGCCGCAGCCACCCAAGTGCGTGCCGCACCAGAACTGGTCGGTTCCGAAATGGCGTCGGAACTCGTCCAGATTGTGTGGTTCCTCGGGGGCGATGACGGGCCGGTCCGAGTCCGGGCCTCCGATGACGGCCGTCTGTACGCGCCGGCTGTCGACTGCTGCCACTGGGTTACCGCCCGATCGAACCGTCACCTGTTTGGGGCAGAGGATATGCCAGGCCTGACCGACAGTCATTGCCGTTGCCCGAATTGTGACCCCGTGTGCGAACCAGCTTGGAGTTCCATCTGTTCTGCTCGACCTGGTCCCGCTCGGCGTGGGCAGTGGGCGCTGCCATGAGTGCCTGGACGGCACGGACTACCGCGATTGCGGCGAGGCCGACCAGTTCTCCGATTCCGCGTTCGACGGCTTCGGTCCTGGAAAGTCGTACACCAGACCCTGAGCTGGTGGTTCAGCATTGCCAGAGGAGGAGGGTCTGGGTGCAGGGCTCGCAGGTGAAGGCGTAGGCGCAGCCGCCTGTTCCGAAGTTCATGGCGGTGGAGTGGTCTGGGCCTTCTTCGAGTTGGACGGTCAGGGGCATGGGGCGGGCGCACTGGGGGCAGGCGGGTGTTTCGTCGCCTTGGATCCATGCCGGTGTTCCGCCGAGCTGGCCGAGGACGGAGGAGTCCGGGTGCCCGGTCCTGGCCGCCCACGCTTCGCGGGCCTCGTTGTAGTCCGGGTTGTCGTCGTGCTCGGTGGCCACCGCTCGGACGGCGCCGAGCATCAGCACCGCGTCGTCGGCGCCTTCGTGGAGGGGGAGTGGCTGCAGGTTTGCGGAGGGCAGGAGGAGGGCGCGGTTCCCGCCGGCGGCGGGGTCCCAGTCCTCGCACATGCCCGGGTCGTTCTGGCACGCGAACAGCGCGAGGACCCCGCGGTCTGTGTCCGGGGCGGTGGTGATGCCGGTGCCGTCGTCGATGTCGTTCAGGAGGACCTGTGCGAGGAACTGCATCGGGCCTCCACACGTCGCGCAGACGGGCCACGCGGTACCCGGCGGGGCCAGGGGCAGTCCGCCGGTGCGGGTGACCAGGGCGTCCGGTGCGGTCGGACCGTTGTCGATCATCAGAGTCGCCACGCCAGGACTTTAGGACACGCCGGCGGGCCGGGGGCACAACGACGCGGCGGCCCCGCGTCATCGCGGGGCCGCCGGCGTCCTTCGCTCAGTCGCAGGTGTTCAGCATGTCGCCGAGCTTGGCCTTCTCCGGCTCGGTGATGCTGAGCTTGTAGAGGCTCTTGATGTGGGTCCAGGCGCGGCTGTAGGTGCACCAGTAGTCCATGTTGGGCGGGGCCCACTGGTCCGGGCTCTTCGCGCCTTTGGAGCGGTTGGTCGCGGCGGAGACGGCGATGAGCTGCGGGTGGTCGAGGTCGTTGGCGAAGGCGGTGCGCGTCTTGGTGTCCCAGGTGTCCGCGCCGACTGGCAGGGTGCGTCATTCCGATCGTGCGGTATTCCGTTGGTCCTGCGGTGTCGAGCTCGCGCTGTTTGGTCAGGTGTATCGGCGGTTGAAGCCTGTTGAGGTTGTACTGGCGTGGGGCAAGGACGATCTGCAGATAGCGGTCCGCGACCGCTCGTCGGGGCGGTCGCGGGACTCGCAGATCGTTTCGCGGCAGGGGACGCGGTGCTGCCGCGTCCCTCAGAGGACGTCGATGACGGTGGACGGCGAGGTCCGGTCGCCGACGGTGAACTGGAGGCTGGTGATGCCCGTGGGGGCATCGTCCGAGGCGCTCACGCAGACCCACAGGACCGACCGCGATCCTGTGTCGCGGATGGCCAGGTCGACGTCCGGGAAGGTCAGAGTCCGTCCGTCGGCGGAGACGATTCCCGGGTAGGCGGTGGTGTTCCCGTCGGCAGTCATGACGGTCAGCTGATGATCGGGGTCGGCTGGCGTGCCGAACTGCAAGCCGCGGTCCGCCGGAAGGGTTGCGGTGACTGTTTGCAGCGGGATGTCCTGCGATCCGTTGTTGTGCACTGCCACGCCCGGATACCTGGGCGCTCCTCCCCGTTCCATGGTCACCGGGTCTCCGCCCGGCGATACCGTGAAGCCCGGTGTGACGACGACCGTCGTGGAGGGCGAGGTCTTCCCTCCGACGTTGAAGGTCAGGCTGGTGGCTCCGAGCGGGGCGTCGTGGTCGGCGCTCACGGCGACCCACATCACGGTCGTCCCGGGCAACTCCAGGTCCACGTTGGTGAAGCCGAGCGAAGTGCCGTCCTCTGACAGGGTTCCTACGTACGGGGTCGTTCCCCCGCTAGCGTTCAGGACGGTCAGCTGGTAGTCGGCCAGCGCGTGGGTGCCGAACAGCAGGCCGCGGTGGCGGGGCAGGGCGACGGTCACGGATACGGGGGCGATCGCGGTGTCGGCTTCGACGCGTACTCCTGGGTAGCCGACAGGTCCGCCCTGGGCCAGTTCGACGTTGGGCGGTCCACCGGGCGTCAGTGTGAACTCCGACCACTGCAGCACCACCTGGCCGTGCCGGCCGGCGTCACCGACGCCGGCCTGGTACAGGGGGTCGTCCTTGCCGCCCGCTTGGTTTCCCCGGCCGGCCACGGTGGTTCCTTCCGTGACACCGGGGCCGTTCACGAAGCTGCTGCCACCGCCGCCGCCGCTGAAATAGGCACTCTGGGCATTCCCGAGGGCGATCCCTCCGCCTCCGCCTCCGTAGCCGGCGCCTCCACCGGTGTTGCCGCCGTAGCCGGCGCCTCCACCTCCGCCCATACCCGGAATCGGAACCTTGCCCCCGGGGCCTCCTTTCCCGGTGGGGCCGCCGTCGTTGCCGTTGTCACCGCCGCGCCCTCCGTACTGTTCGTACCTGGGCGCGCCGGCACCGCCCGTCGAACCCGATGCCCCGTGCGCCGGTGTCCCTGGCGACCCGCCCCGCGAGTAGCCCTCTGCGTCGTTGCCACCGGCGCCGCCTCCCGCGCCACCACGTGCACGGACGGCATCTGGGTTGTCGCCCCCACCCGTCCTCGCTCCGCCGCCTCCGGCGATTAGGAGTGTCTGCCCGAGCCGGTGGCTGTAGAGGCCGCTCATCCCGCCGCCGCCGGTCGGGCCTCCGCCCAGGTCGACGACGATTCGCAGGGTCTCGCCCGGTTCGACGGCGATGTTCCCGCTGGCGAATCCGCCACCGCCACCGGTGTCGGCTCCGTCGCCCCCGCCGCCCCAGCAGCGGGCGTTGACCGTGGTGACGCCGGGGGGCACGGTGAAGTTCTCGACGCTGCCGGAGTAGTTGAAGCGTTGGACATGTGTGTAGGGGGCGAGAGGTGCGCTGGCGACCGCGGGGGCCGCCTGCGGTGTGCTCGCGCTGGCGGGTTCGAGGATGGAGACAGGGGTGTCCTCAGTCATGGCATGCCGTCCTTCTGTTGTTGATCGACAGGGTTGGTCGTGGTTCGTCCGTGGTCCGCGGTGCCGCGACGCGGACGGGCGTGGTTCGGCCGCCCGGGCCGCAGCATCGCTCCCAGGGCTACGGACCATCGCAGTGGCGTCGCCAGTGCGTGGCCGCGCGCGAGCCGGCGCGGGGAACCGAGCGGGCTCGCCCTCGCCAGCGATTCGATGGCGTCGCACCACAGGTCGAGGTCGGGGACGGCACTCAGTTCCTTGGAGCGGGCTTTGGCCCGGCGGGAGGCGCGCTGCCAGATATCCGGGTCGCGTAGGGAGGTGAGGGCGTTGGTCCAGGCGTTGAGGTCGTCGCGGTAGGCGAAGATCCCGGCGTCGCCCATGGCCTCGACGAGTCCGGGGGTGGGGTGGGCGATCACGGGGATGCCGGATGCGAATGCCTCCACCGCCACGCGTCCCCAGGACTCGTACAGGCTGGGCATCAGCACGACGCGGCTGCGGGCGTAGACGTGTTCGCGCATCTGCTGTCCGGGGACGCCGTCGACGACTTCGCAGTTGGGCAGCTGCGGTGGGGGCATGACCTGTTGGCCGTAGGCGCCGCGCACACCGAGGAACTTCCAGTCGGGCGTCCAGGCGGCGATCTGCCAGAACAGGTCGCCGCCCTTGTCGGAGTTGAGGTTGACGAGGGTCACGCGGTCGCCGGGCTCGGTGCGGTACTCCTCGGCGAGCACCGGCGGGCGCACGACGATGCTGCGCTTGGGCAGGAACTCGTGGGGGTAGTGGGCGTAGTAGATCTCGCCGTCGCGCCTGATCCACTGGCTGTTGTAGACGACGAGGTCGGCGCCCGCCGCGTTGTGGAAGCTGGTGGCGAAGTTGTCGTGGCAGATCACCACCAGGGGAATCCGGTGGGCCTTGGCCAGGCCCGCGACGAGCGGGACGTTCTCGAAGTGGGACAGCAGCACGTCCGCCTTCCGGGCGCGGGCGGCGAAGTCCAGGCCCTCCTGGTAGGGGACGACCCGCACCCCGTCGATCTCGTACGCCTTCTCGATCTTCCCGGGGTGCGACAGCCACACGGCCACACGGTGGCCGCGTTCGGCCAGGGGACGGAGCATCGAATGGAGCATCCACTCGGAGCCCGCGTTGTGGGCCGGAGGGTAGCCGTACACCCGGGCTACGACAGACAGGCTCCGCGTGGTGAAGGCGGGGGCCGGCGGGTACAGCGGGGATGCCGCCGTGTCCATAGGCAGGTGTTCCTTCCGGGCAGGACGACACAGGAGCGGGCGCAGCCATGCGCCGGGCACCCGGCGGGCACCGGGCGGGCAGGGCCGGATATCAGTCGGTGACAGGTGGAAGGGTCTGGACGGGGGTGGAGCCGCTGGTGGCACTGTCGACGGTGAAGGCCAGCGCCGTGGGGCCGGCGGGGGCGTCGGGGAGGGCGCCGACCGCGACTTCCAGTGCCACCGCAGCCTCGGCGGGCACGTTCAACCGGACCTTGTCGGCGGTGAGCTGCTGCCGGTCCTCGGACAGACGCCCGGTGTAGTGGACGTCTTCCGCCCCCGGGCAGCGGAGGGTCAGCAGATGGCCGCCTGCCTCCTGTTCAGCGAAGAACTGCCCGGCCCCGGCCGGGACGGCGGCGGTGACCGCGACGTCGGCCAGCAGCGGGGAGTCGCCCGTGTTGCGCACTCGCACGCCAGGGTGTCCGGCGGGCCCGCCCGGCACGAGGGCGACGTCGGGCGGCCCGCCCGGTTCCAGCGTGAACACCGGGGTGGGTACGACGATGACGGCCGTCGAGGGGCACTGCCGGCCGTCGAGGGAGAACACCAGCGAGGTGTACACCTGGCCGGCGTCCTCCGCCGCGCTGACGCCCACCCACAGGATGGACTGCGATCCGGGCGTGGGCAGGAGGGGGTCGACGCCGAAGAAGGTGAGGGTCTGTCCGTCGTCCGAGAGGGTTCCGGGGTAGGCGGTGCTGTTCCCGGCAGCGTCGAGGACGGTCAGCTGGTGGTCCGGCAGGTCGGCCTGCCCCCACTGCAGCCCGGTGTCCTGGGGCAGCGTGACGGTGACGGTCAGCGCGTCGACCGGCCCGGCGCCGTCGTTGGTCAGCTTCACCCCCGGGTAGCCCGTGGCCCCGCCCAGGACCAGGAGCACCTCCGGCGGCCCGCCGGGCACGGCCGAGAACGGCGGGCCGATCACGGGCGTGCACACGCGCAGCGGGGTGGAGTCGCACGCGTGGCTGCCGACGGTGAAGCCGAGGACGGTGTAGCCGGCGGGCGCGTCGGGGGCGGCGCTCACACCGACCCACAGGACCTTCTGGTCGCGGTCGGGGACGTCGAGGTCGACGTCGACGAAGGTCAGCGTGTGTCCGTCGTCCGAGAGGCTGCCCGGGTAGACGCCGCCGTCCAGGATGGTGAGCTGGTAGTCGGGCAGGGCGGCGGTGCCCCATTGCAGCGCCTTGTCCGCGGGAAGGCGCACGGTGACGGTCTGCTTGCCGATCGGAACGGCGCCGGTGTTCACCACGACGACGCCGGGGTAGCCGGCGCCTCCGCCGGGTTCCAGGATCACATCGGGCGGCCCGCCGGGAACCACCGCGTACTGGACCGGCGCGACCACGGTGAGGGAGAACTCGGTGGACACCGTGCCTGTCGTCGCGGTGACACGTACCGGGCCTGGTGTCTGCCCGGCGGTGAGGACCGGCGCGCTCACGTACCCGGACGCGTCCGTAG
>NZ_JBHJWG010000034.1:0-88499 GCF_042266305.1 Kitasatospora sp. NPDC056076 | reverse complement strand
CGTCCGTAGTGACGGTCCTGGTCGCGGCGCCGCCGAACGACGCCTGCCCGGACACCACCGTGAACACCACCGGAACCGAGCGTCCCTGCCCGCCGGCCGTGACGGCCCGCACCACCAGCTGCATGGGGAAGCCCTGGCCCGCTGTCGTCTGCTGCCCGTCACCCGCCACCCTCTCCAGTCGCGCCACCGGCGGAGGGTTGACGGTGAGGTAGAAGTCCGCTCGGACACCGCCTGTCGTCGCGGTGACACGTACCGGGCCTGGTGTCTGCCCGGCGGTGAGGACCGGCGCGCTCACGTACCCGGACGCGTCCGTAGTGACGGTCCTGGTCGCGGCGCCGCCGAACGACGCCTGCCCGGACACCACCGTGAACACCACCGGAACCGAGCGTCCCTGCCCGCCGGCCGTGATCGCCCGCACCCTGAGCTGCGTGGGGAAGGCCCGACCGGCAACCGTCTGCTGCCCGTCGCCTGCCCACTTGTCCAGCCGCGCCACCGGCGGAGGGCTCTTGACCCACTGCAGGACCACCTGGCCGTGGCCACCGTTGGTGCGGGTAGCCCCGCCGACGCCAACACCGGGCCGGTAGTCCCGGTCACTGCTTGCAGCGGCGCTACCCCCGGTGTACCGGCCGGGCGCGGCCTGGCCGGAGATGGTGGTGCCGCCGGTGACGGTCGGGGCCAGGTAACCCGATCCGCCGCCTCCGGCGCCGGGGATCTGGCTGGCGTCGTTGGAGTTGGGCTGGCTCGTCCCGCCGCCTCCGCCGTAGTAGCCGCCTCCGCCTCCACCTCCGCCCATGGTGAACCTCCCCGCGATCTGCGCCGAGTTGCCTCCATGAAGGGCTGCGCCGGGCGCGCCGGACACGGACCCGCCTGTGCCGGCCTGTCCGCCTGCTGTCCGGGTGCCCGGACCGCCGTCATGGGTGATTCGGCCCCGTGCCGAACCGGAGGTCCCCCCGCCTCCGCCGGCGCCCGTGATGGCGTTGCGGGTGCCGGTGGCCCCGCCGCCTCCGCCGGCGATGACCAGCGCCTGGCCCTGCGTATACGTGCTGGTGAACACGCCCGACAGACCGCCCCCGGAGCCGCCTGGGTAGTCCGCGCTGTTTCCGGCTCCGCCTCCGCCGTAGGTGTTCGCGGACGAGTTGGCCCGTCCTCCCTCGCCGACGACGATCAGCAGCCTCTGGCCGGGCACCACGGCGATGCTCCCCCTGCTGAAGCCTCCTCCTCCGCCGCCGCACCCCGTGGATACCTGGTGTGCGGTGTCCCAGGTTCCCCCGCCTCCGGCTCCCCAGACCTTGACGTCGATGCGGGTGACCCCGGAGGGAACGGTGAAGTACTGGCCGCTTCCGGTGTAGGTGAAGTGCTGGGTAGCAGTTGTCTGAGTCATGAGGTGGTGCTGTCCTTTCAGCAGGTCAACCGTTCTTCTGTGGCTGGGCTTGCGAGGCGCCGTACCACGGCGGGTAGCGGGAACCCCTTGGCCCTTGGCGCCGCAGGACGGGCGGCGCGCTCTTGGTCGTTGCCGTGAAGCTGGTAGAACCCCCGGCATCCCCGATGTCCGGCCGATCCTCGAAGCACTCCCGGCGGGCGTATCTGTGATCACCCTTAGAGCCCTGCCAGGCAAGGACCTTGGCCGTCCGGCTCACCCTCACCGAAAAGAACTCGCTGTTGTGATCGCCGCAGCAGGATTGGTCAGGTCCACACCAGACCCGGCCCTGAAGCCGTAGCCCGTACGCGTGTAGTTGAGTCCCGTGCAGAACATGACTGCATCGCCGCACACCCTCAGCCCTCCATGCCTCACTCAAGCGCTGGCAGCAAGGGTGTATACCAACGACTGGAGGTGGGGCACGCCTAGACCGTCCCGATCTACCCGTTCAGACCCCGACGCCGAGGGGCTCCGGCCAGTCGAAGCGCGGCTGCCAGCAGTGCCAGCGGCCCGGTCGGGCCTCAGACGAGGGGCTCTCATCGGCCGTACACGCGGACCCGAGCAGGGCGGGTGCGACGCGGGAGGTGGCCTCCTGGCCGTTCGCCCCAGCCCCGAGGATCTTCTCCCCGCCGACCAAAGGCTGGCTTCGCGCGCCTCCGAACGGGCCGCAGCGGAGCGCGGCAAGATCAAGGAGCTTGTGCTCCGGCCTGCCGGCGGGCCGGCCCCGTTCTGCCTGGCCCGCGAATCGCGGGCCAGGCAGAACGACGTGGTACGGCTACGCGCAGGTGTCGAGCATCTCGGTCAGGGCCTGCTGCTCAGCCTGGGTGACGTTGAGGTGGTAGAGGCTCTTCACGTGCACCCACGCCCTGGAGTAGGTGCACCAGTAGGAGCGAAGCGGCGGGCGCCACGACTCGGGTCCCTTGTCGGCCTTGGCCCTGTTGCTGGAGGCTGAGACGGCGACCAGCTGCGGGTCGGTCAGGTCGTTGGCGAAGGCCTTGCGGGTCTTGGTGTCCCACAGGTCGGCCCCGGACCGCCAGGCATTTGCCAACGGAACCAGATGATCCACATCGAGATCTTTTGAGTTGGTGAAGGTCTTGCCGTCGTACGGGCTTACCCACGTCCCGGCGACGGCCTGGCACTTGTCGTTCTGGACAACGTCGGTGCCGTCCCGTTCGAGGACGACTTCGCGGGTATCGCAGGTCCCGAACTGCAGGGCCCAGTGCGGGAATCGGGCGCGGCTGTAGCCGTCCATGGAGTGGGGTTCGGAGACGGGAAGGTCGGCGAGCTCGTCGCGGGCGGTGTAGACCGGCGGCGGTTCCGGGAGCGCGCGGTGCGGCGCCGTCGCACGGACGGCCGGGGTGGAGGTGTCGGCGTAGGCCGGGCTCGCGGCCGGCACGGCGGCCAGGGCGAGCGCGGCGAGGAGGGTGGCGCTGCGGCGCCACGTGAAACGGATCATGCGGCCACGACTACCTGATGGGCCGCCTGGTGAGGATGTGTCACCCGGTGGTCGGCGTGGCGTCCACGGGGTTGACCGGGGCCGGTCCGGGAGCGCGGGCGCCTGGGCGGTTGCCTGCTGTCCGGGCGGTGGTGCGCGCTTGGAGGTAAGCGGTCCAGTCGGTGGCCGCGCGGGCGCGCCACCGTGTGAGGGTGCTGAGGTTGAGGCCGAGCATGGGGGCGAGGACGGCTGGGGGCATGTCCTGGGCGAGTTGGACGAGGGCGGCGGCCCGGGCCGGGCGGCCGGGGATGCCGTGGGTGGTGAGGCGTCGCACGAGCGCGGAGCCGGTGATGTGCCGTCCGGGTTCGGCGGAGGGGAAGAGCCAGGGGTTGGGGTGGTTGGCCGCCCAGCCTGGTGGTCGCGGCCGGTCGGCGAAGTCGGTCAGGAGCCGGGCCAGGGGGTCGGGCAGGCGGATGGGCACTTGGTCCAGGACGAGGACGCTCTCGCCGGCCCGCACGGTCACGGCGTCGGCGGGCAGCGCGGCGATCCGGGTGATCTCCTGTCCGAAGAGCAGGAGGATCGCGCCGGCGGCGCGGACGTCCAGCGGCAGGCCGGTGTCGGTCAGGCACTGGTGGAGGACGTCCCAGTGGGAGTCGTCGTCCAGGGTGACGGGGTCGGGCCGGGGCCGGGCGGGGACGGCGAGGTCGCGGCGTGCGGCCCAGAGGAGGAAGTCGCGGACCTCGTAGCGGGTGCTGAGGCCGTCGGCCAGCCACCGGTCGACCTCGTGCTGGCTGACGTCGGCCAGGGCCAGCCCGGCCTTGGCCATGGTGGCCAGGAAGTCGGCGGCGGTGTTGATCCTGGTCTGGGCCCAGCACAGGCGGTTGGCGAAAGCGTGGTCGCGGTGCCCGCGCCAGCGGGCGCGGGGCAGGAGCGACCAGCGGACGTAGGTCCGCAGCAGCAGGGCGTGATCGGGGTGACGGGCGAGGACGCGGGCGAGGTGGCGGTCGACGCGGGCGGGGAGCTCGTCGCGCCGGGGCAGGGCCTGGTAGGCGAGCAGGACACCGCGCAGGTAGTCGACGACCCGGGCTCCGCCGCGGCCTTCGGCCAGGGCCAGGGTGTCCAGGTCCTCGTGGGTCAGCAACCGCCCGTCGGCGACGGCGCCAGTCAGGAGGGCAGCGGAGCGGGAGCCGCGCAGCCAGCTCAGGGCGGTCACCGGTTCGTCGCATGCGGCCAGGGCGGAACGCATCCGCGCGTACTGGCCCTCGGGTCCCGCGGGCCGGCCGTCGAAGAGGTCGGCGAGGTGGTCGCACAGGCCACGGACCTTGTAGGAGCGGGGGTTGCTGCAGCGCGGGCAGACGTACGGGTCGTCGTGGCCAGCACAGGGGCCGCACACGCGTGCCCTCTTGTGGCGGGCGGTCAGGACCCGCGGCTGCCCGCACCCGGGACAGGTTGCGGGTCGGCGGCGGGCTTCGCGATAGCAGGGTTTGCAGACCGGACCGACCGGCCAGCGGACACACACTGGGGCGTTGGTAGTGCACAGCGCGCACGGCGCTGGCGGGCGCTGGGACGAAGAAGGCCAGAAGGCTGAGGAGCACGGTGGCGGCACGACGCCACCCATGAAGTGTGATCATGCGCCATAGATACTGTCCGTGCACGCTCGAATGGGTGAAGGTAGTCCTACCGAGGGCATGTCTGTCCACCGTGCTGATCCGCGCGGAGTGAAGCGCCCCTGCCCACGCCGCCGAAACCCGCGCTGAGCGCTGCGACCCCGACCACGACATCGCTCTCCAGCGCCAACGCCTCGTTGTCCATGACACCCAGCGCGCCACCCAGCACTGACACTACGGACCCGAACCGTGGCCGGTCGGCGGGGCGTGTTTCAGGCGGGCCGGTCGGCGTCCCGGAAGTGGAAGCCGGCGTCCGGGCCGCCGGTGAAGACCACGGAGTCCTGCCCGATCCCGAGAGCGTCCAGCAGCACCTGCAGCGCGTCGTCGGCGTCCTCGTGGGAGCGGTGCAGCCACACCCACGTCTCATCCTGCCCATAAGTCATTAGGCTGAGCGCGAAGTACCGCCGCTCGACCGTGAACACGGCGACATCCACCTCGCCGAGCTGGTCCCAGCTGCGCTCGACACTCAGGCGCAGCCGGGTCGCGAGGGCGTCCAACGGCGGCTTGAGTCCGGCGATCATCCGGAAGCTCTCGCCCGCGGCGTCCCAGAGGCTGGTCTGCGCGGCCGGGTTCCTGCCGGTGTAGTACGGCGGGATGGTGGCCGGCTGCCAGTCCGGTTCCGGTCCGGGTACGACGATCTCCGCCATGTGCTCTCCCTTCGTTCGCCCGTGTACGGCTGGGCGCAGCGTAGCCCGGGCTGGGGGCACAGCGGCAGGGGGTGCCGGCCGGGTGAAGGGTGTCGAGTCGGCGGCCACCGTGTCCACCGGCTCGGCGCCTGGCCCGCGGTCAGCCGAGCCCTGGTTCAGGTGGCGCCACCCGCCGCCCGGGCGCAAGGCAGCATGCCCTGTGTGTGGCGAGACAGATCAGGGCTGAGCTGTGGTGTGCCGGGGCGGGCAGAGGCTGCGTGTGCCGTCAGGATCCGAGAATTCCGCCGATCAACTCCCCCAGGAGCCGTGCGGCGACCCGAGCACATCTCACCCTGCGGTGTTCGCGCTCAAGACCGCGTCGCCGCACGGGCGCTGGGCGGACCCGAGGGCGTCCGGTTCGGTGCGCGGTCCTGGCCCGTACTGCTCTGTTCATCGTGTCCGGCCCTTCACCATGGCCGCCGGCGGCGGCGAGGACTGAACTGTGCCCGGTGATCGGCATCTCCGCGGCTGTCCCGGCACTTCCTGTGGATAAGTGCCGCCTGCGGAAACAAGCATCCCCGAACGGGTGCCTGGGCGCGGCGGCCTGTACGGACCGGCTGGCCAGAAGTCGGCTTTCGCACAGCCGACTTGGTGCGGCTTTCCGTTCGATGCCCATACTCGCGTTTGGTGTGTACGGCGAGAGGGGCCCGGTGGGGGCGCGGAGTCGCGGCGGAAGCGCTGCTGCATCCGATCGAAATGACGCACAAGCTGATAGACGGCAGCCGGATTGCGGTCCCGCGCACGGCACCCCGCGGCGCTGCAAAGTCGCGGCATCAACGTGGTTTCCCACGATGTGAGTTGAGTGTGCCGAGCGAGTGCAGTGCAGCGGTTTGGGGGCGGTAGCGTTTTCTGTGGCTGCTCTGGTGAGGAGCTGCCTCGGACGGTGTGCGACCACCGTCCGAGGCGTTGGTCGTTCGATCACGAGAAGGTTGGGACCTATGCATGACCGAACTGCCCGAGGGCGGGCTTACCCGCCCTCGCGGGCCCCTCAATCTAGCAGTGGGCCGAACGCGTTCGTGGGATTGCGCGCGGCCGCCTTGGCCGCGTCCGGACAGCTGCGCGGCAATGCCGTGCCCGTGCTCGTCATGGCGTGGATGGCATCGCACGGACTGCGCCTTGATACCGAACAGGTCCTGCTGATGGCGATGTTGCTGCAGGCCGGTGCCCCGGTGGAACGATGCGGAAGGTCCGCCGGGCGGCGCTGACGCCTTCGCCGGTGCGGCTCGCCCGCGAAGCGGCGGGCCGCACCCGGCGCGGGCGAGGCCTCCCGTCGAGGGGCCCGCCGGATCGGCACCTGTCCGTGTACACCAGCGAGTTGACGTGGGGAGGCCGTGATGCCTGCTGACCGAAACCGACCCGCTCGACGTCGGCACCGTTGCGACGTCGGCTTCACCGCCTTCGTCGCCCTCCAGGAGGAGGGCTACCTGCGGTACGCGCAGGCGCGCCTCGGCGACCGCGCCCTGAGCCTGGCCGCCGTCGAGCTGGCCCTTGAGCGGGTCGAAGTCCACTGGGAGAGCGCCCTGTCGCAGGAGCGTCCGGGAGCGTACGCCTGGTGCATCCTGCGGGCGGCCGTCGCCGCGGCCCTGGGGGCCGTCCCCTCGGCCACACGGGGGGACAGGCTCCACCCGGCCCTGCCGCCGACGCCGGCCGATGTCGCTCTCCTCCACCACGACCTCGGCATGCCAGTCGGGAAAGCCGCCCAGCTGATGGGGGTCGACGAACCCGAGGTCCGCCTGGGCCTGATGACAGCCCGGCGCCTGCTGGCCACGAGCAGCGCGCCAGTGGGGAGGAAGGACTTCTCGAAGCTCTAATCGCACACCGAACGGACCGGCGCACGCACCGGAGCGTGATCGCCCTGGTCGGCGCACGGTCCGTCAAGCAAGCACCACGTCACCCGAACCAGCGGTGGTGTCGCCCGGTGCTGCCCCTCTACGATGGGCGGATCAAGCCGCCGGCACCAGACCGGGGTTGCCGGACACCGAGGGGTACCGTGGGCGAGTCCGATCTGACGAGCCGGGTGAACGTGGAGATCCCGGCCGCAGCGAGGATGTACGACTTCCTGGCAGGCGGGACCAACAACTTCCCCGCCGACCGACGGACCGCCGAGGACCTGCTCGCCATCGCCCCCAGCAGCCGCGAACTCGTGCGCCACAACCGGGCGTTCCTGCTGCGCGCGGTCACCAGCATCGTCCGCGAGCACGGGATCACGCAGATCCTGGACCACGGGTCGGGGTTCCCAGCCGACCGCAACGTCCACCAGGTGGCGCAGGCCGCCGACCGGGCCAGCAAAGTCGTGTACATCGACAACGACCCGACCGTGGTGCTGCACAGCCGGGCGCTGCTCGACGAGAACGAGAACGTGCGGATCCTCGGCGCCGACATCGCCGACCCGGCGGCGATCCGCGCGAGGACCGACGGCTTCATCGACTACGGCGAGCCGGTCGCGATGCTGTTCGTGTCGGTCCTGCACAGCTTCGCCGACGACCTCGAGGCCGCCGCCGTCGTCCAGGAGAGCATCCGCGGGCTGCGGCCGGGGAGCGTGGTGGTCCTGTGCCAGCTGGCCAGCGACCGCGCGGACTTCCGCCGGCAGGTGACAGGGTTCATGCGGGAGCGCACCCAGGGGATGTGGGGGCGGGTCCGGAGCCGGGACGAGGTCGCTGACCTCTTCGACGGCCTGGACGTCCAGGACCCCGGACTCGTGGACGTCAGCGAATGGCACCCGGACACCGAGGTCCTCGCACCCCAGCGCAGCCGCGAGTGGATCACCTACGGAGGCCTGGCCGTGGTGCGGTGAGCACCGCCCTCAGAGCTGGCCGAGGTACTCGCCCGCCGCCGTCAGGAGCATCCTCTGGCTCTCGACGCGGTCGAGCGCGTGCCCCATCAGGCGCCAGAGCATCTCCTTGGCGTAGGTGAACGGGGACGGCCCCTTGGACTGCGCGTCCTCGTCGTCGACCGGCACCAGGTAGTCCGCGGCCATCAGGCCCTCGTTGTAGACGAGTTCCGGCAGGCCGGTAGTGCGGAAGTCCAGGTGGGTGATGGACGTGATGCTGGAGGCGACCGTGCAGGTGCGAGGGATCACGCGGATGCCGAAACCGGGGGTCTGGGTCAGCGCGATCAGCCGCTCCAGCTGCCCGACCATGACCTCCGGGGAGCCCACGGTCCGGGTCAGCACGCCCTCGTCGATGTAGTGCACGGTTCGCACGCCCCCGTCACGTGCCCGGTGCTGGCGCTGCATCCGCAGCGCCACCCGCCGCTCGACCTCCGAGTCCATGGAGCCGGGCAGGTCGCCGGTGATCACCGCGCGGGCGTAGGCCTCGGTCTGCAGGAGCCCGGGGAACAGCACGCGCTCGTACCCGTACAGCTTCCAGGCCTTCGACTCCAGCGCGATCAGCCGCTCGACGAACCGCGGCAGCAGATCCCGGTAGGGGGCCGTCCACTCGGGCTGCATCGCGTGGCGCGCCAGCTGCTCGAACTCGCCGACGACCTCCGGCGCTGCCTTGTAGGTGCGCAGCAGGGCCCGCACGTCCTTGAGCGTGACGGGGTTGTTGCCGGTCTCGAAGCGGCTCAACTTCGACACCGAGAATCCCGAGGTCCTGGCGGTGACCTCCTTCAGTGTGGCCTTGCCGCGCAGGAGGCGAAGGCTGGTGCCGAGAAGAATGCGGGAAGCGGTCGGACTGTCTGTCCCGGGGGCCGCTCTGGGGGCGAATCCGAATACATTTTCGCCAGGGCTGAGAGCCTCATTGCTGGCCGACACGCGGGACCTCCCCAATAGCGAGCATCGACGCTCGATTGTCGCACAGCGCGGTCCCGCGTGTCGCGTGCCGAATTTCCCGCTCAGGTGGTCATCGGATGTACATGTGGTCGAATTCTCCGGCCTTTGCCCCGATGATGAATGTCCTGACCTCGTCAGGTGTGAAGACGAGTGCGGGGCCGTCCTTGTGCCTGCTGTTGCGCATCGCGATGTCGCCCCCCGGGAGGGTGGCGACCTCGACGCACTGGCCGACCCCGTTGCTCGCCGCCGCCTTGATCCACCGCGCGTCCGCGATCGTGTCCGCCCGGACTCCATTGGCAATCATGGTTCGCCGTCCTTCCTGTCGTGGCAGAGTAAAGGCCTCCGCAGGGCCCCTGATTGCATGCTAAGCCGCTGCTCAAGGGCCCAATGCAATCCCACCGTGCAATTGCGGCGGGTTCCGTGAATCCTAGGCCGCGCAGAATCGAACACGCCCGCCGCCGATCGGGTGAAGGCCGAGATTCTCGACGACGAATGAAATTGATGTACTTTGCCAAACCTTGATCAATTCTGAATTGTTTGAGGCAGTCACGGAAGATCGGGACGCTGCCCGGTGCGGCCGCCCGCGACGCCCCGCTGCACGAACCTCCGTACCTGCAGCATCCGCAGGGCTTCGGCGTAGTCGGATGGCGTCCGGCCTGTGATCACCAGAGGACCGAGGAGTGCAACTCTGACAGCCGAGCGCCGGGCGAAGAGTCCGGTCAGCCGTAGAGTGGAGGGGCGACTGAGACACTGACCCGGTCACCGAAGCGGCCGCGCAGGTCTGCCTGGGCGCTGGCCAGATTTCCGCTGACGCCGACCTCCACCACGCCGCGGGTGAAGCTCACCTCCGAGCCGTCGCCCACACTGACGATGCCGTAGTCGCTCGTGTGTCCTATCAGTGCCACGACCCGGTTGCGGGTGGCGGCCAGCTCGCTGATCGAGCGCGGCGCGTCGCGCAGGTCCACGGGCACGCCCAGACCCAGGTGGGCGAGGGCGGCGTCGAAGCCGCCACCGCCCGGCTTGCGGTAGACGATGACGCGACCGTCCGGAACGTCCACCGTCAGGCCCGTGAAGACAGCCTGGTAGGAGCCGCCGAGGCGTGAGACCGCGTCCGCGGCCGTGTCCAGCCGCTGCTGGTCCGGTCGGCCCGAGCTCGGAGGAGGGCTTGCGACGACGGCGGATACGGCGGCACTCGTCAGAGCGGGAGCGGACGGCACGACATTGGCCTGTCCAGCGCAGGATGCGCAAGCCAGCAGAGCGGTCAACGCCAGGGTGGCAGCGGTCAGGTGTATCGGCGTTGGGGTACGGGGCATCGATCCAGCCTCACTTCATCGGCGACGGCTGGTGATCGTACGCGGGCGCGAAGCGGCGGGCGTAAAGAAGGCAGGCACGGCTTCCAAGATCATGGAGTTCTCTACGCCCCGTGACCCGAGTGGAAGACCGTGCCTGTCGACGCATCATCCCTGATTCCGACTGCCCTTGCCCAGCCCCGCGAGCAGCCCGAGGCGGTTGCTGGGGAGGTGCCTCGGGCTGCTGGAGTGGCTGGCCCAGGTGCCGGACCCCCGTGATCCGCGTGGAGTGCGGCATGCGCTGGCCCTGGTCCTCGCCCTGACAGCGTGCGCGGTGCTGGCCGGGGCGACCGTGCTGCTGGCGGTCGGTGAGTGGATCGCGGACATCTCGCCGCAGGTGCTGGGGCGGCTCGGAGTGCGCCCCGATCCGGTGCTGCCCAGGCGGCTGGTGCCGGCCGAGACGACGGCCTGTCGGCTGCTCGAGCGTATCGACGGCGACGCCCTGGACCAGGCGGAGGGCGGCTGGCCGGCCGCCGGCCCGCAGGCGCCGGACTGCGCGGACTGTCCTGGGCGGCAGGAGCCTGCGCGGCGCGGCGAAGGCCCGCGGGCGGAAGGTCCATCTGCTTGCCGCGGTGGAGCACACCACCGGATTGGTCCTGGCCCAGCTCGACGTCGGCGAGAAGAACGGAGAGACCAGCCGCTTCCAGTGTCGGGTCAGTGTGCGGGTTCCGGGCGCGGTGCCGGTGGGTTGCTCGGGTGTCGGTCGAGGGCTTGGTCGAGGCGGCGACGGAGGGCACGGCCGATGGGCTTCTCGACCACTCGGTGGATGATTGCGGCGAGGAGGAGCATCGAGACGGTGGTGAGGGCGAGTCGGCCCCAGGGGCCGAGCCAGTGGGCGTGGGCGGTGAGTTCGGCGGCCATGGGCAGGCCGAGGCTCTGGTGGATCAGGTAGAAGGGGTAGGTGAGCGCACCGGCCGTCATCAGCCAGCGCCAGCGGATGCGGGCGAGGGGGCCGATGGTGGCCAGGAGCAGCAGGGCTCCGCTCCGCCGACGACGGCTCCTGACCACGACCGGCCGACAGGGGACAGGAACCCAGCTCTCGGCCGTCAGCCGCCGCGAGTACCTCGCCCGCCCGCCAGGCACCCGGAGCGTGCGGCGGCAGAACCCGGAGCGCCCGCCGACACCGCGAGTCCGCCTCCGGCCCCCCGCCCGGCCCCGGCCGCCTTCTACGCCTACGCCGCCGGCCGCATCACAGGACCGCTGTTCGGCGCCGCGGCCCCGCCCCCTGTCACGGACAGCGTCGGCCGATGTCACCGAAGGCCTGGGGAGGCAGCCCGGCGCGCAGAAGGTCGAAGGAGTCCAGGACACTGCCGCCGGCCGCCGGGTCGGGCCACCGGCCCGGGGCGACCACAGGGACACCGAAGTACGCCTGGCCCCATCCGTCCTGCCACGTCGGGTCGACGACCGTGCCGTCAGCGGTCGCACACCAGGCATGCGCGAGCGGCACCACGCTGGCGCCCCCGACACCGGCGGCGGCGAAGCCCTCGACGTAGACCAGACCCGGGTGTCGCCGAGCTGTCGTGGATGCGTTGCCGTAGCAGAGCTTCTCGGTCATGGGGGCGATGCCGGTGGGCAGGTCGGCCGGTTCGAAGAAGCGACCGTGCTGGAGAAGGAGATGGTACGCGGATCGGTATGCCCAGCTCACGGTGCCAGGGGCGGAGTGCTCGTACAGCTCGGCGTGGGCCCGAAGGTAGCCGAGAAGGTCGGCTTCGGCTGTCGTAAGTTCTGGTGATCTGGTCATGCCTGTTCTCCGTCGTCCACATTCCGTGCCGCGGCCCGGGGAAGGACCGGACATGGCGTGCCCGGATCCCAGGTCACGGTGAATCCGAACCGGGGCCACAATTCACCCCGCGCCACGACGACCCTGTGCTCCTGGTGGTCATCGGCCGTCCCCACCGCCGGGAGCATCGGCAGAGCGGGTCAGTTCCATTCGAGCGCTGCCCGGCTCCCAGGTGACGGTATAGCCGTAGCCAGGGGCTTTCTCCACCGCCCATCGGAACTGCTCCACCACGTCGGAGTTGCCCTTCACGTCACCCCTCATGAGGGTGTAGCCGCCCTGGACCTGGTACTCCACGTCGATCCTGTGGGCGGCCTTGACGGAGAGGTTGCCCATCCGGCCGCCGACGGCACGGAAGGTGAAGCCGGCCTGGTCGTCGCCGCCGACGGCCAGCCCCATCTGGCGGAACAAGCGCTCGGCCTGAACGAGCGTGATTTTCCGCGGAGTGCCTCCGCGTACCGCTGGCGTTCGGTCGGCGCCGCGAGGAGCGGCGGTGGCCGGCGGGGGAGGTGCCGCAGGCTCCGGGCAGAGGAGGGTCCCGCCCGCCTCCCGGCACAGGGAAGCCAGCGTGTCGGCAGGGTACTCGGGGTGGCCAGCCCACTCCTGTGCCTGCTCCACCAGGAATAGGACATGCCCGGCGGCCAGGTCCACCCGCCCGGCGGCGATCGCCGTGTCGACGGCGCCGTGTGCGTAGGCGGCAGAGCGAAGCACGGCACCAGGGCGTGAGCACACGCTCTCGCCCATGACGTCGACCCGGTCGAAGGCTCGCTGGCTGATGAAGTCCGCAAGCTGGTTCACGTTCTTGCGTAGGGCGGTCGCGGCTTCGTCCGATGCGAAGCCGTCGGAGGGAGCCGCTATCGGAGTCACGTGACCAGTCCTCAGGAGAAGTCGTGGGCGTAGAAGGCACGCGGGCCATCGAGATGGTAGCCCTCCGGGCTCGGGGCCCGGGATTGCGTGCTTGAGGTGTGACAGATCTTCGGACTTCCAGTGGGCTTGCTCATGGTCGAACTCGGTCAATGAACCTGCCTTCCTGTGGCGCCGACGAATAGGCGGCAGCGCGGTGGCGAAGCCCAAAGGGGCTCCGTCCGAAGCTTGGGGGACATGACGCGCCCTGCTCGGGCCAACCGATCGGGAACGCCGCGCGCCCAGGCAGGCAGACAGGGAACGGCGGCGTGGAGGTGTCCTTCCAGGGTGCGCCGCCCCGTCTGGGAGCGCCTACCGAGCTTTCCCGTCCCCGCCGAGTGGCCACGCGAGGCTCTGTGAGCCCGCACCGGAGCCGACCGACGGGCGGTCGACGGCCGGCGGACATAGGTTTCCGACATGACGGCAGACGAGTCGACGATCCCCACGGTGGGGGCGCGTGGGTTGGACGAGGTACTCGAAGTGACCAGGGCCGCCAACCGGCACCCCTCGCCGTGCAGCGATTCGAGCACGCCGTAATGACGTCCTACCAGTGGGCCACTGGTGCCCAGCTCGAAGCCCCTGTGACCGCTTCCACGTCAGGTCCCTGCCGTGATCAGCTCTTCGCCGAACGCCGCAGCGCCGCCGTGAAATTGCGTGCGGCCCTGAACGATGGCGCCGACGTCAGCTATGCCCTTGGCGCCTACCAGGCCCTGGCCTGGCTCTGTGGCTACCACGACGACGCTCCCTGAAGGCCCTGCGGCCACCCGCACCCTCGCACTCGTCGGGAGAGCGATCGGTGCGGCGGGGTCGGCAACGAACACCTCCTACGCGCCCACGAAACCGGTGGCACCCGTGCGCTGCGTCCCACGGACGGCGGACCGGCTTCACCAAACGCGGACGTGGCCTGCGGATCCGCGGGAAGGGACAGTTGCGTGAGTCGATTCGATGCGTTCAGCGCACTGCTGGACTACCCGGTCTACGTCGTCACCGCCGCGGTCGGCGAGGAGCGCGCGGGCTGCCTAGTCGGCTTCGCCGGCCAGAACTCGCTACAGCCGCCGCGATTCACCGTGTGGATCTCCAAGGCGAACCGCACCTACGCCGTCGCGTCACGCTCACAGGTGCTGGTGGTCCACCTGCTCCCGGCACGCCGCCACGACCTCGCCGAGCTCTTCGGCGGTCGCACCGGCGATCAGGTCGACAAGTTCGCCGCCACCGAGTGGGAGCCCGGTCCGGGCGGAGTTCCGGTCCTGACCGGCGCGATGGCCTGGTTCGCCGGCCACGTTCTTGCCCAGGCCGACTGGGGCGACCACGTGGGCTTCCTCCTGGCCCCGTTCGCCATCACGACCGAGTCGCACACCAGCGGCGGGTCGTTGACCCTTCACGACGTGAAGGACATCGACGCCGGACACCCGGCGTAGCTGGGCCAGGCGGCCGGGTGAGGCTCGACAGCGAGCGTCGGTGGCATTCGAACAGCACCGACGGCGCGGCCGGGAGCGGAGACACCGCGACACCGCGCGGGCGTAGGGCTCCAGAGCGAGGTACGCCCACAGGTGCGAGGGTCCCAGACCGCAGATCCCGTTCGGGTTCCTCCTCGGCGTCGCCTTCGCCTCTAAGCTCGCGCCGCGGAAAGCGAGGGCCTGCCGCGGCCTGCCTTGCCGGACGACGTCCGCAACCAGCGGGCTCCGAGAATGGCAAGACCCCACCAGCTTGACCTGCTTCGTGTCAGAACAGTAACGACACGGAACGCTGAGTTACCGAAGTGGTTTCGAGCGGTAGACTCACGCCATGGAGGACAAGCACCTGTTCGAGTCGGTGTGCGACGTTCTCGCCCGCCATGGGTTCGAGGTAGCACCGCCGCAGGCGGCCGGACTCTTCGTCCGGCTGCGACCGGGGAAGGGCCTCCTGGTGGGCTGGCGTCCGGGCCGCGAGACGGCCGGGCCGACCGCGCACAGCGGCAGCGACGCGGCGGACGTCGAAGTCGGCGACGAGTTCCAGCGCCTGCGAGGCGCACTGACCCTGGCCCTGTCCGAGGTCCTGGCCGCGTCCGGGTACGCCGTGACCGGTCAAGGCGTGGACCTCCTGGTGGCCGCCTCTCGCACGTCGGCACGTATTCCCTCGCCCGCCACCGGCGACCCGGTGACCACCCGGATTGTGTAGCGCGGCAGGACCGGCCCACATCCCTCGACCCGCCGGAGTGAGCCCGCACCTTACGCCCTCCGAGGGTCAGGGCAGCGGCTCAGCGTGCAGGCACTGTTCCTGGCCGCCCCCGCCGGTCGGGCAGTCCCTGTCGGCCAGGGGTTGGGCGACGAAGTCGTCGCTGATCTGTACGCGGAAATCACCGGATTCGTCCGCGTACACGGGCCGACCCTCGGCGGTGACGTCGCCGGTCAGGTGGACCACGAGCACGGTGGGCGGCCCGTGGCGCCCGGTAGTGCCAGGAAGCGTGATGCCGTAGCGTCGATAGAGAGCCATGACGGGCACTCTCCTCACCGTCCTTGCACCGGTGGGCGGTCTGCGAGGTGCGGCACCGCCACCCGCTGCGGGTGCCTATTCATCGTAGCCGTGCCGCACGCCCTGTGCCCGTGTTGTCATCACCAGCGCCTGGGTCGCTCGCGCTGCCGGACATAGCGGAAGCCGCCCACGGCGTATCCGCCCCCCACACCTGAGGTACAGCACGGCCGTGTGCCTAGTGGCTGCCGAGGCCCTCGCTGTAGCCGGGGTAGCTGTGTGTATAGGGGGGTACTCGGGCGACTCCTTGATCTGGGTTTTGGTGCGGCCTACGTGGAGAGTCTCGTCGTCGTGGTCGAGGCGGGCGTGGTGTCGGCGGGCAGCGGCAGGTGCTTGCCGGTCAACCACGACCCGCGGTCGGCCACGCTGTGGATGGCACCGACGCGCGGCGCGGCCGCAAGCCCCCGCGGCGCGAATCCCTGGGCGTCTTCTTCGGTGCGGGGTCAGTGGTGGGGGGCTGTGCGGGGGATCTGGTCGGTGTCGAATTCGCCGTCGGCGATCGACCGTGCCAGGACGGAGAGCTGGTGGTGGTGGGCGCGGGCGTACGCGCGGAAGGCGGCGAACGCCTCGTCAGTGGTGACCTGCCAGCGTTCAGCGAGGATGCCCTTGACTTGTTCGAGGACGATGCGGCTGGTGAGGGCGTACTGGAGCTGGCTGCGTTCGGTCTCGCTGTGGGCCAGGGTGCGTTGCTGCAGGATGGCGATGGTGGCCAGGTCCGCGAGCGCCTGGGCGAGGGCGGTGTCCTCCGGGGTCAGTGTGTCGTTGGTGGTGTGGAACAGGCCGACGGCACCGATGACCTTTCCGCGCAGCCACATCGGAATGGCGTTGGTGGCCACGAATCCGGACTGCAGGGCGGCCGGCGTGAAGAGCGGCCAAGCCCGCGCGGAGTCCGGGTCCTCGAGGCTGATGTTGGTCCGCGGCCGGCCGCTGCGGTAGCAGTCCACACAGGGCCCCTGGGCGTGCTGCAGCGCGAAGAGTTCCAGTAGCCGGGTGTTCTCGTCCGAGGCGGCCAGTACCTGCAGCACGCCGTGCTCGTCGGCCAGCAGCACCCCGCACGCGGCAACGTCCAGCAGCTCCACACAGCGCTCGGACAGTCGCTGGAGGAAGTCGATCAGGTCGAAGTCGTCGATCAGGGAGTCGGCGACCTCCACGAAGACCTTGGTGAGTTGCTGTTCGCGGGCCATGGCGATCAGTCCTTGTCTGGGACGGGCAGCGGCGTGCCGTTGCCGCTGTCGTTGCCGTTGTGGTCCAGGCGCAGCCGTCGTGTGACGACGTCCCGGGAGATTTCGGTGAGGGGTCGACCGTTGCTGTAGGCGTGCGCGCGCAGCCGCAGCAGGGCCTGGGGCAGGGAGATGGCGAGCTGGACGCTGACCATGCCGGTGGCCTGGTGGACGACGGCCTGGAGCAGGGAGTCGGGCGTGTCGGCCGGAACGGCCGGGCCGTTGGGGTCTGGGACGACGCTGCCCAGGGCGCGCCCGGTCAGGGCGTGTGCGAGGACCTGTGCGTCACGGACCTGCCCGTCGGTCAGCGGTCCCGCTGTCCGGCGCACCACGGTCAGCACACCGACTCGGATCGCCCCGATCCCCATCGGGAAGCAGAACACGGCGCGGGCGTCCAGGCCCGTGGCCTCGATGCTCAGTGCCGGCCAGCGCTCGGGCCGGATGCGCGTCAGGTCCGGCACCAGGACCATGGCGCCGGTCCGTACTGCCTCGGGGCCCGGGCCCTCGCCGAGGGTGAACTGCAGATCCTCGAACCGGCCGGCCGCCTGGTCGGTGCACCACATCAGCTCTGCCCGCTCGCCGCCGGTTGCCAGGGAGACCGTGAGTCCGTCCACCCCGAGGGTCTCGGCGGCTCGGGTGGCGACCTGTGCTGCGGTGTCGTACCCGTCGTCGAGCTGGAGCAGGCGCAAGACCTGGGCCATTCCGTCACTGATCACCAGTTGTCCTGTTCCGGGCGACCCTGGGGCGCTGCCGTGCGGCGGCTCGCCGGGTGATCCCCTACATGCGAGAAGAACGCCACCCGTGCCGGTCAGGCTGATCAGGCGCGCCACCGATCGGCTCGGGTTCACCACACGCAGGCTTCCCCCCGCGGCGGAGGTGGACCGGCCGGCGGCGAGGAGGGCGTTCAGGCCGCTGACGTCGCAGAAGGTGAGGGATGACAGGTCGACGATGATCGCGCGCGTCCCCGTGTCGAGGCATCTGCCCACTGCACTCAGCACTTGGGCTTTCGTGTCCATGTCGAGCTCCCCGACCAGTGCGGTCACCGTAGCGTGGGCGCTGTCGCGCCGGGTCGCACGAAACGCCGGGCGCCGCCCCTGTGGGGGCGGCGAGTTGTCCGGAGGCCGGAGGGTGTCGGTCTCGTGTATGCGGCCCATCGCGGTCTCCTCAGCCGACGTCGGTGACGCAGCCGGGGTCGGGGGCGGCGCGAGCAGCAGTTCATGAGGTCGTCCTCAGCCGGTGGGCACGCAGTCTCTCGGATGGGGCTCTCGCTTCTGAGCGCCGCCCGGGCCGATCGTGTCGGTGGGCGCGGAGGACCGTATGTCATCAGAGTAGTCCGGATGCGAGGTCCCGGACCGGCCGGAGCCCGGGAGGTTCAGGGCGACCGTCGCCGTCCTGTGTCCATCCGCAGGCGTCGGAGCGTGTGCGAAGGCGGCGGCCGGATCGCGTTTCGATGATGAGGCCCGGGCGGGAGCGAGGCGGCGGGGATCTGTTGCCCGAAGCAGACCCGTACGCCGGGAGTGGCCCGGCCTGCGCCGAAAGGGCGCACCGAATCGCGGTCGGTGTGAACCCTGTAGCAGTCTGAGACGGCGCGGCCACCGCCCGGGCAGGGCGCCCGGACAAGGTGACGGCCCGGCCCCGCATGTTGTCGACGCTGTCGACGTGCGTGCGGGCGGGGCAAGCGCCCCTGAAGGCCATGGTGCACGTTGTGGCCGCGAGCCGTGCGACCGCTCAGCCTGTCCCGTCGCCGGGCGGGCGGCATGACCGTTTGTGAGTTGAGGACATGGACAAGCCCGCCTCTGTGAAGAAGATCATCGACGCCGTCACGGACGCTGCCGCCGGCCGTGACGGACCGAACCCGACGCCGGGTGCGCCGAGCTCCCGGCCGCCGACTGCCTCCGAGTCCGCCGAACCGCAGCCGCCCCTGCTGCTCAAGCCCGATCAGCGGCCGCCCGCCCCGGTGGCGGCCACGGGCCGCTCGACGGGGGCGCCGGCGGACGTCCGGGCGCAGACGGGCGAGTATCTGACGACTGCGCAGGGTGCCCGGTTGCCGGACTCCGACCATTCCCTGAGGGCCGGGCCTCGCGGCCCGGTGCTGCTGCAGGATCACCACCTGCGGGAGAAGATCACCCACTTCGACCACGAACGGATCCCGGAGCGCGTGGTGCACGCCCGCGGTGCCGCTGCCCACGGTGTCTTCCGCGGCTACGGCACCGCCGCCGCCGTGTCGAAGGCCGCCTTCCTCGGAGAGGGGGTGCAGACTCCGGTCTTCGTGCGATTCTCCACCGTGCTGGGCTCCCGCGGGTCGGCCGACACCGTGCGCGACACCCGTGGATTCGCCACGAAGTTCTACACCTGCGAGGGTGTCTTCGACCTGGTCGGCAACAACATCCCGGTGTTCTTCATCCAGGACGCGATCAAGTTCCCTGACGTCATCCACGCGGGCAAGCCGCACCCGGACCGGGAGATCCCGCAGGCGCAGAGCGCCCACGACACCTTCTGGGACTTCGTGTCCCTGCACACCGAGGCCACCCACCACACCATCTGGAACATGTCCGACCGGGCCATCCCCCGCTCGCTACGGATGATGGAAGGCTTCGGGATCCACACCTTCCGACTCGTCAATGCCGACGGCGCCTCCACTCTGGTGAAGTTCCACTGGAAACCGAAGGCGGGCGTGCACTCCCTGGTGTGGGAGGAGGCGCAGTTGATCGGCGGCATGGACCCGGACTTTCACCGCCGCGACCTCGCCGACGCGATCGAGGCCGGGAACTTCCCGCAGTGGGAACTCGGCATCCAGGCCTTCCCCGACACGCCGGAGCAGACGTTCGAGGGGATCGACCTCCTCGACCCGACGAAGATCGTCCCTGAGGAGCTCGCGCCGGTCCAGCCGATCGGCCTGCTGACGCTGAACGCCAACCCGGTCAACTACTTCGCGGAGACCGAGCAGGTCGCCTTCCACCCCGGCCACCTCGTGCCGGGCATCGACATCACGGACGACCCGTTGCTCGCGGGCCGCCTCTTCTCCTACCTCGACACGCAGATCACGCGCCTGGGCGGTCCGAACTTCGCCCAGATCCCGATCAACCGCACCCACGCGCCCGTCAACGACATGCTGCGCGACGGCTTCCACCAGGACGCCGTGCACGGTGGTGTCGCGCCGTACAAGCCGAACTCCCTGGACGGCGGTTGCCCGTTCTTCGCCGGCACCGGGGACCGTGCCTTCGTCGAGTTCCCGACCCCGGTCGCCGCCGCGGCCAAGGTGCGTGAGGCGCCCGCCTCGTTCGCCGACCACTTCGGCCAGCCCCGGCTGTTCTGGCTGAGCCTGAGCCCGGTCGAGCGCGAGCACGTCATTGCCGCCTACACCTTCGAACTCTCCAAGGTCTACGAGCAGGCGATCAAGGAACGCGTCCTGGGCGTCCTGGCGCGGATCGACGCCGAGCTCTGCCAGGAGGTTGCCGCAGGACTGGGCCTGCCGGCGCCGAGGGGCGGCGCCGAGGCCTTCGCCGAGGTCGCCCCCAGCCCGGCCCTGTCCCAGCTCGGGCGACGGTGGCCCGCGACCGGCCGGGTAGTCGGTATCGTCACCGGCGCCGACAGCGACCCCGGTGTCGTACGTCGGATTCGGGAAGCCGCCCATGGCGCCGGGCTGCTGCCGCTGATCATCGCGCCCACCGGGGCTCCCCTGGCCGAGGACCTCGCCGTGCAACGGACCTTCGCCGCCACCCGTTCCATCGAGTTCGACGCTCTCCTGGTGGCCGACGCTCCCGCACCGGGCGCCGACGACCGCGGGGCCCGGGACGCACGGCACGGCGCTGTCGCGGGCGGCCAGCCGACGCTCGACTCCCGCATCGTCCTGCTGGTCAACGAGGCCTACCGGCACGCCAAGCCGATCGCCGGCCTCGCGGACGCCCGCGCGCTCTGGGCCGTGGCGGGGGTGGATCCGCAGGCACCCGGAGTGTTCAGCGAGAGCGACGGCGTCGACGCTGTCTCGGCCCTCGCGGAGCAACTGCGCACCCACCGGGTCTGGGAACGCTTCCCGGCCGCGGCAGGCTGAACCCGCCCCTCGCGCCTGCCTGTCGGGACAACCGCTCCGGCAGGCAGGCGCGAGGGCTGGTGCGGGTCGGCGGCAGAGCACCTCGAGGACACCGCTCAGGCGTCCGCACTGTTGCGGCGCCCCACCAGGTTCAGGTGACCGACGAGCAGGTGAAGGGTCAGCCGCGCCTGGCCCCTGAGATTCTCGGCCGCCCTTGTTCCACCGGTCGGCACGCAGGTCGCGTTGGCGGCTATCTGAATGCGGTGAAGGCGGACAGCAAGGCGGCGACACCGGCGGCGAGCCAGGCGGCGTTGTCGCCGAGGCGTCCCGAATGCAGCCGGCGCAGCGGCAGGATCAGGCGTCGGGTGCCGGCTGCGGCCACGCTCCGCAGGCGGTGTGCGACGTGCCAGGGCGCCCCGGGGCCCCAGAGGGCGGCTGAGGCGAGCCCGGCGGCGAGGACGGCCGACAGGAGTCCCAGGGCGATGCCCTGCCCGGTCCATGCGGCTGGTGGGAGCGGCGGTTCGCCGTCCGGTGGGGACAGGGGCGGGGCCAGCCCGGCCGCCGAGAGGTAGGCGGCTCTGTTGGTGAACAGGTCACCGGCACGGGAGAGCGAGGACGTGAGGGAGGGGAGGAGGCCGATGGCCAGGCTGCCGGCGAGGAGCAGTGCGGGCACGGCCAGCATCGGCATCGGGACGGGTCGTTCCGGATCGCGGACCTCGGGTTCCTCGTGGTCGCCGCGGGTCTGAGCGCCGGTGCTGTCGTGGGGCGGTGCGCCGGCTCCGGCGAAGACCCGGGCGGCGGTGCGCAGCACGGTGGCGCCGGTGATCGCGGAGGTGAGGATGTACACGGCGGGTAGCCAGCCGAGGAAGTCGCCGGCGGCGTGCTCGGACAGGGCTTTGCCGAGTCCGGTGCCGAAGGGTGGCAGTCCGGCGACCGCGAGGCCGCCGAGGCCGAACATGATGCCTGCGCCGCGGCGTAGCTCGCGGGCGCGGCCGTACAGGCCGTGCTCGTCCACGGAGCCGTACCGGTCCAGCAGCACGCCGGTGAGGGCGAACAGCGCGGCCTTGGCCCCGGCGTGGCCGGCGACGTACAGGGCGGTGCCGGTGACACCCGGCGGGTCGAGCAGGGCCAGGCCGACGAGGAACAGGCCGACGTGGCTGATGGTGGAGAACGCCAGCATGCGCTTGATGTGCCGCTGCTGCCAGCACATGAGCGCGCCCAGCAGCGCGGTGACCACGCCCATGGTGAGCAGCACGTCGCGCGCGGCGTCGGCGGGGATGCCGCCCGGTCCGGAGAACACGGTCCAGTACAGGCGGGCGGCACCGTACACGCCGAGTTCGACCATGACGCCGGACAGGAGCATGCACACCGGGGTCGGGGCGACGGCGTGGGCGTCGGGGAGCCAGAAGTGGAAGGGTGTCGTGGCGCCTTTGACCAGCAGGCCCGTCAGTACGAGCACGAACGCGGCGACGACCAGGGCGTCGGTGGTGTGGCCGGCGAGGTGCTGGCCGATCTGCGCCATGCCGAGCTCACCCGTGTCGGCGTAGAGCAGGGCGATGCCCATCAGGGAGCAGTACGCGGCGAGCGAGTTCACGATGCCGAAGGTGAGAGCCCCTTGCAGGGGGCGGGGGTCCTCGACGTGGTAGCCGGTGAGGGCGTAGGCGACGGCGCCCATCAGCTCGAAGAAGACGAAGGCGTTGAACAGGTCGCCGGTGAGGGCGAAGCCGCACATCCCTGCTTCGAACAGCAGGATCAGGGCGGGGAAGGTGCCGCGGTGCCCGGCGGGTGGTTCTTCGTAGTAGCGCCAGGAGTAGAGGAGGGCGGCGAGGATCAGGATCGCCGTGAGCAGGGCGAGTCCGACACCGACAGGGTCGCCGACCAGGACGATGCCGACGCCCTCGCCTCCCGATGGACGCCAGTTGCCGACCCAGTTCACCAGCGTGTCCTGGCTGGAGCGGTGCCACAGCGCGGCGAGGAGGGCGACGTCGCCAAGGGCCCAGGCGGTGGCCAGGATGTCGCAGCCGAGCCGGGGCAGAAGCCGGCCCGCGACGGCCAGGACGACGGCGCCGAGCAACGGCACCGCGACGGCCAGCGGAAGGAGTTGTCCGGCGGTCATCGGTGTCGGATCCTTCATCCTCGAAGGGCGTTGAGCCGGTCGGGGTCGACGGTGCTGTGACGGTTGTGGAGCTGGATCACCAGGGCGAGCAGGAGCGCGGTGACGGTCGCGCCGACCACGACGTCGGTCAGGGCCAGGGCCTGGACCACCGGGTCGACGACCACGGACTGTGGTGAGGTGTCGGAGAAGACGGGGGCCGTGCCGCCCCGCCGGAAGCCCACCGACATCAGCAGGACGTAGGTGGAGGATTGGGCCACCGCCAGGCAGCCCACGGCGTGGACCAGGTTGCGGCTGGTCACCAGGCCGTAGACGCCGACCAGCAGGAGCCATCCGGCGACCAGGTACGGCAGCGGGCCGAGCAGGTTCATCCGGTCGGCTCCTTCCTGTCGCAGGGGCGGTTCCCACCAGGGCCCGTCGCGAGGGCTTGGTCCAGGAAGTGGGCGAGCAGGACGATGACGCCGCTCGCGACCTCGATGCCGACGGCCGCGTTGATGACGGGCACCAGCCCGCCCGAGGACAGGGTGTTGAAGGTGCCGAGCGGCAGGACGTTCTGGAGGTAGGCCGTTCCGGCGATCAGCCCGGCGAACCCCACGGCGGTGAACGCTGCGGCCGCGACGGCGTCGATACCGTCCAGCAGTTCCCGGGGCCGGATCCGCTGCAGTACGCGATAGTCGGCGGCGACGTAGGCCAGGTGCAGGGCGGTGGCCAGGACGACGCCGCCCTGAAAGCCTCCGCCGGGGCTGAGCTGCCCGTGGGCGACGACGTAGACACCCGTCAGCAGAGCCACCGGCAGCAGCAGGGCGCCGAACAGGCGGGTCGAGGGCAGCACCCGGGACGGCCGGGGCCGGGCCTTGCGCTCCCGGTCGGTGCGGCGCAACAGGGCGGTTGAGCCCAGCACTGCGCCGAACAGGATCGACTCCTCGCCGAGGGTGTCGTAGGCCCGCTGGTCGAAGTTGATCGAGGAGATGGTGTTGGCGGTGCGCTGTTCGAGGGTGGCGGCGACAGCGCGGTCCCCGTACGGATGGACGGCGGTGCCGAAGTGCGGCAGGCCCGTGCACGCCAGAGTGTAGAAGACGGCGATGACGGCCGCTGCGCACAGGAACAGCCTGACCCGTGCGGTTCGGCTCACGGTTGGCCGCCTTCACCGGGGCTTGCGCCCTTTCCCTGCCCGTCCTGGCGGGCAGGCGGCCTTCTGCTGCGGATTCGGCGGACGGTCAGCATGATCAGCAGGGGGGTCACCGCCGTGCCCACCCCTAGTTGCGACAGCGCCACGTCGGGGGCTTGGAGGACGGTGAACAGCAGGGCCAGGCCCAGACCGAGAACGGCGAGTACCACGGCCTGGCGGGCGGGGTCGCGGGTGAGCGCCGCGACGGTGCCCAGCGCGGCTACCAGCAGCAGAGCGAGGAGGATCAGGATCTCGGTCACAGGCGCGGTGCCGTTCACGTGTGGCCCCCTTCGGGTCCGTCGCTGTGGTCGGTGGCGACGGTGACGCGGCCGATCGCCATGGTGGTGATCGGCCCGCCGGCGGCCAGCAGAGCGCCGACGACCAGTAGCTTCACGGCGCCTCGTCCCGGGCCGGTGTCCAGGGCCAGCGCGAGCGCCATCAGCGGTGCTCCCAGGGAGGTCGCGGGTGCGAGGGCGTGCAGCCGTGCGTAGGGGCGTGGCAGTACCAGCAGCGCGCAGGTCGACAGCAGCAGTACCGCGGTGGCGGCCACCAGCAGCGCCAGGGCGACTACATGGCGGGCGGTCACGAGGCGTCCCCATGGTGGGCTCGCCTCGATCGCGCCCGTTCTCCGGGCGCGAGGAGCCGGGTGAACACGAGCGTTCCGGCCGGCCCCAGCACCGCGAGGACCAGCGCGAGGTCGGCGTAGGAGCTGCGGTTGAAGCCCTGCGCGAGCAGCAGGAAGAGCACGGCCGTCATGACCGTGGCGAGGTTCGCGCCGGCCAGGCGCTGCGGGGCGCCGTTGCGGCAGGCCACCCACACGCACGGGCCCAGGCCCAGAGGCATCAGCACCAGGGACGCCAGCAACCAGGCGTTCACGCTGGATCCACCTGTGCGAGGACCGACTCCAGGCGTGAGCGCGAGTCGAACAGCGAGTGGGCGGTCAGCACCGCCGGGCGGCCCTTCTCCTCGTCCACCGCCACGACACAGCTACCGGGTGTGGCGGACAGCAGCACGCACGCCCACGGTGCACCGACGCCTGGCCGCAGACGTACCCTCGCGAATCGGCCCCGGGCCGGGCGCCCGCGCAGCGCGGCCACGGTCACCCAGGACAGCTGGGCGGTCTCCGTGAGTGCCGTGGCCGGCCACGCCCACAGCGCCGCCGGCAAGTGGCCGGCCGGCCCGGCTGCGGGGTGCGCTGCCCTGTGGATCGCCCACGCGCCCGTGGTCGCCATTGCGCAGGCGCCGGCTCCCACCATGAGTTCCAATGGGGACAGAGTGCTGATGAAGACCAGGTAGATCATGAACAGCAGCGCCCACCAGCCGGCCAGTTCGACGATCAGTCGCGACCCGGTGTTCGGCATCGGCACTCTCCTCGGATCCGTCCGCCGCGTGATTCGGTGGGTCTCGTCTGCCCCACACCCTGGCCCGCATGCCTCACCTCGGATCCGGAGGTTTGATCCAGCCGAAGGAGGCTAGCCGTCGAACAGGGGACTTTGTCGACGCGAGGGAGATCGTTGTGTCCACGAAGGTATCCGACTACCTCCTCCAGAGGCTGCAGGAGTGGGGTGTCGAGCACGTCTTCGGCTATGCGGGTGATGGGATCAACGGTCTGCTCGCGGCGTGGGGCCGGGCGGACGACAGGCCGCAGTTCGTGCAGGCCCGGCACGAGGAGATGGCCGCGTTCGAGGCCGTCGGCTACGCCAAGTTCTCCGGCCGCGTCGGTGTGTGCGCCGCGACGTCGGGTCCGGGGGCGATTCACCTGCTGAACGGGCTGTACGACGCCAAGCTTGACCACGTCCCGGTGGTCGCGATCGTCGGCCAGACCAACCGCAGCGCGATGGGCGGCTCCTACCAGCAGGAGGTGGACCTGGCCAGCCTCTTCAAGGACGTCGCCTCCGCGTACTGCGAGATGGTGACCGTTCCCGAGCAGCTGCCGAACGTGCTGGACCGGGCGATGCGCACCTCCTACGCCCGGCGCACCGTCACCGCACTCATCATCCCGGCCGACGTCCAGGAACTGGACTACGAGGCCCCGACCCACGCCTTCAAGATGGTCCCCTCCAGCCTGGGCCACCCGCACTACGCGCCGGTACCCGCCGAGGAGGACCTGCGACGCGCGGCCGACGTGCTGAACGCCGGCCGGAAGGTCGCGGTCCTGCTCGGCCAGGGGGCACGCCACGCACGGCCACAGGTCGAGCGAATCGTCGAGATCCTCGCTGCGGGAGTGGCCAAGGCGCTGCTCGGCAAGGACGTGCTGCCCGATACGCTGCCGTACGTCACCGGCTCCATCGGGCTGCTCGGCACCCGCCCGTCGTACGAGCTGATGCGCGACTGCGACACGCTGCTGACCATCGGCTCCAGCTTTCCCTACACGCAGTTCCTGCCGGAGTTCGGCCAGGCACGCGCGGTGCAGATCGACATCGACCCGTTCATGGTCGGCCTGCGCTACCCCTTCGAGGTCAACCTGATCGGCGACTCCGCCGCCGCCCTGGACGGGCTGCTGCCGCTGCTGGAACGCAAGAGCGACCGCAGCTGGCAGGAGACGGCGGTGAAGAACGCCGCCCGCTGGTGGGAGGTCATGCAGCGTCGCGCCACGCTGGAAGCCGACCCGGTCAACCCCGAGTACGTCGTCCACGCGCTGGACGCGCTGCTGCCCGATGACGTGATGCTCAGTGCCGACTCCGGCTCCTCCGCCAACTGGTACGCCCGCCACCTGCGGATGCGCGGCGGCATGCGCGGCTCGCTGTCCGGCAACCTCGCCACCATGGGCCCCGGGGTGCCGTACGCCATCGGTGCGAAGTTCGCCCACCCCGATCGGCCGGCGATCGCGATCGTCGGAGACGGGGCGATGCAGATGAACGGCTTGGCCGAGCTGATCACCGCGGCCAAGTACTACGAGCAGTGGCAGGACCCGCGTTTGATCGTGGCGGTGCTGAACAACCGCGACCTCAACCAGGTCACCTGGGAGATGCGTGCCATGGAGGGCGCGCCGCAGTTCCTGCCCTCACAGGAACTGCCCGACATCCCCTACGCCCGTGTCGCCGAGAACTTCGGCCTGCTGGGGATCAGCGTCGACAAACCCGAACAGGTGGAGGCGGCCTGGAGCCAGGCGCTCGCCGCACAGCGGCCGTGCGTCATCGAGTTCCGCACCGACCCGGCGGTGCCGCCGATCCCTCCGCACGCCGACTGGGACCAGGTGAAGGCCACCGTGGCGTCCATGCTGCACGGCGACAGCGACCGATCCGGCATGGTCCGCCAGGGCGTCAAGGCGAAGCTGCAGGAGTTCCTGCCCGGCGGGCCCAAGGAGGACAAGTGATCGTCCGCCCTGAGGGCCTGGTGGCTCGTGGCCTGGAGAACGTGCGCACCGGCCGCTTCCAGCAGGCCCTCGCCCTGGCCACCGCGGTGGGCGCGGTGGTCACCGCCGCCGAGATCTACCTCGAACACGACCGGGCGAGTTTCGGCAACCGGGTGATGTGGTGGCCCGTGGTCCTCGGCCCGGTCGGTGCCGTGGCCGGCGTCGCCGGAGCCCTGGACGAGCGACTCGCCCGCACGCTGCTGCCGCTGGCCTCCGCCGCGATCACCGCCAACGGCATCCAAGGCACCTACCTGCATCTGCGCGGTATCGCCCGCAAGCCGGGCGGCTGGCGGATGGCCCGCTACAACATCGAGATGGGCCCGCCGATGCTGGCGCCCGCGCTGATGAGCATGGTCGGCGGCATGGGCCTGGTAGCCGCCGTGCTGCGCCGGGAGAACAGCGCATGACCGCACAGCCGTCCTCCAGTCGCTTTCCCGGGTACGACGTGCTCGCGCAGTCCCGGCACTGGGACCGGGCGACCCAGGGCGTGGTCCTGGGCCGTATCGGGCCGCAGCCCGCCCTGCGGTTCTTCACCCCGGCCGAGCAGGCCACCGCGGGCGCCCTCTTCGACCGGCTCCTCGACCTGGGAGACGACAGCCCCAGGGTGCCGGTGCTGGAGATGGTGGACGCCAGGCTCGCCGAACTCCAGACCGACGGTTGGCGCTACGAGGACATGCCGCCCGACGACCAGGCCTGGCGTCGCTCCCTGGCGGCCCTCGACCTGGACGCCGAACGTCACGAGGCCGCCGACGGTTTCGCGGCGCTTCCCAGGGAGCGCCAGGCCGTGTGTGTGCAGGCGGTGCAGGACCTCCACGGCAAGCCGTGGCACGGGCTTCCCGCCAGGCACGTGTGGAGCCTGTGGACGCGCTACGCCTGCACCGCGTACTACGCGCACCCGCACACGTGGAGCGAGATCGGCTTCGGGGGCCCCGCCTACCCGCGCGGCTACCTACGCCTGGGCGTCAACGCGCGAGAGCCCTGGGAGATCGCCGACCGGCGCCCGGACGAGGACCCCGTCGCCAGGACCACGGGCGGGGAGGACGAGTGACGGACCAACCGCCCGGCGCGCACCCCGGCAGTCCCGATCCCGGCCGCCATTCCGTGTTCCGCGCCGCCCGCGACACCCTGCGGCTGACGGCCCGCTCCCAGCGCCGGGTACGGGAGCGCAACGAGTCCGCGTGGCTGCTTCCCGACGACGGGGCCCGCTTCGACCAGCAACTCGTCCGCGACATGCGCCGCTTCGCCGACGCGGACGAGGTCGACCTGGTCATCGTCGGCTGCGGCGCGGGCGGCAGCGTCCTGGCTCAGCGGATGGCCCGGCACGGCTGGAGCGTCGTCGTGCTGGAGGCCGGCCCGTTCTGGAACCCCGACACCGACTGGGTCAGCGACGAAGCCGGATCCCACCACCTGTACTGGACCGAGCCGCGCGTCATCTCCGGCGCGGACCCGGTGCCGATGGGCTCCAACAATTCCGGGCGCGGCGTCGGCGGCTCCATGGTCCACTACGCCGGCTACACCCCCCGCTTCCACCCCTCCGACTTCCGCACCCACACCCAGGACGGCGTCGGCGCCGACTGGCCGCTGGCCTACGGAGATCTCAAACCCTCCTACGAGCGAATCGAAGAAGAACTGCCCGTCGCCGGCCAGTACTGGCCCTGGGGCGACCCGCACGCCTACCCCCACGCCCCGCACCCCGTCGGCGGCAACGGCGAGATCCTCCTGCGCGGCGCAGCCGCCCTGGGCATCGAGGCCCGCGTCGGCCCCGTCGCCATCACCAACGGCCGCTTCGGCAACCGACCGCACTGCGTCTACCGCGGCTTCTGCCTGCAGGGCTGCAAGGTCAACGCCAAGGCGTCACCACTGATCACCCACATCCCCGACGCGCTCGCCCACGGAGCGGAGATCCGCTCCGACGCCATGGCCACCCGAGTCGAGACCGACCCCAACGGGCAACTGGCCACCGGAGTACGGTACATGCGCGGCGGACGCGAACACCTCCAGCGGGCCCGCACCGTCGCCGTGGCCGGATACTCCATCGAAACGCCGCGCCTGCTCCTCAACTCCGCCAGCGCCCGCTTCCCCGACGGCCTGTGCAACGACCACGACCTGGTCGGCCGCTACCTCATGGTGCAGGGCGCCCCGCAGACCGCGGGCCGCTTCACCGAGGAGATCCGCGCCTACAAGGCCCCGCCGCCCGAAGTCTCCACCGAGGCTTTCTACGAGACCGATCGGGCCAAGCCCTACCGGCGCGGCTTCTCCATCCAGACCGTCTCCCCGCTGCCCATCACCTGGGCCGAACACGTCGCCGCCCAGGGCCACTGGGGCCGCGACCTGCGCCGCTACATGGACGACTACATCCACTGGGCCACCCTCGGAGCCCTGTGCGAACTTCTCCCGCAACACCACAACCGCGTCACCCTCGCCGACGAGCACGACCGCTACGGCCTGCCCGTCGCCGACTTCTCCTACACCCAGTGCGACAACGACCGCCAACTGATCAAGGCCGCCACCGGCGTCATGGAGCAGCTCCTGCGCGCCGCGGGCGCCGGCGAGGTGATGACCATCGACCGCTACGCCCACCTCGTCGGCGGCTGCCGCATGGCCGACAGCCCGGAGCGCGGCGTCGTCGACGCCGACCTGCGGACCTTCGCGGTGCGGAACCTGCTGATCACCGACGGCAGCGTGATGCCGACCCAGGGCAGCGCCAACCCCGCGCTGACCATCATGGCCCTGGTCGACCGCGCCTCCAACCGCCTTGCCGCCGGCGGGCGCAGCGGACTGCGCGCCCCCCGGACCCAGGAGGCGACACCGTGACGGATCCACGGATCGACAGCCTCGACGTCCGCGTCTACACCATCCCCACCGACGCCCCCGAAGCCGACGGCACCATCACCTGGGACGCCGCGACGATGGTCCTCGTCCACGCCGCCAGCGGCGCCACCACCGGTCTCGGCTGGACCTACGGGGCCGCAGCCGCCGGTGAGGTGATCCGCCGGCAACTCGCCCCCACCGTCGTCGGACGATGCGCGCTGGACATCCCCGGCTGCAACGAGGCCATGCACCGCGCCGTGCGCAACATCGGCGCGCCGGGCCTGGTGGCCGGCGCGACGTCCGCCGTGGACATCGCCCTGTGGGACCTCAAGGCCCGCCTGCTCGACCTGCCTCTGGTCCGCCTCCTGGGAGCCAGCCGCACCCACGTGCCCGTCTACGGAAGCGGCGGATTCACCACCTACAGCACGAACATGATGGAGCGTCAGCTCGGCGACTGGGTCCACGGACAGCACATCCCCCGCGTGAAGATCAAAATCGCGCAATCGTGGGGCGCCCAAGAAGCCCGCGATCTCGCCCGCATCCGCCAGGCCCGCAGGACCGTCGGCACCGACTGCGAGCTGTACGTCGACGCCAACGGCGGCTACACCCGCAAGCAGGCCGTCCGGGTCGCGGCCGCCTTCGCCGACCAGGACGTCCGCTGGTTCGAGGAGCCCGTATCCTCCGACGACCTGCCCGGCCTGCGGCAGATCCGTGACGCGGTGCTGCCTGACGTGGCAGCCGGCGAGTACGGCTACGACCTGCCCTACCTGACCCGGATGGCAGCGGGCCAGGCCGTCGACTGCCTCCAGGCCGACGCCACGCGCTGCGGTGGCATCACCGTCTGGCTGCGCGCGGCCGCCGTCGCCCAAGGCCACGGACTTCACCTCTCGGGGCACTGCGCCCCCCACGTCCACGCCCACGCGGCAGCCGCCGTCCCCAACCTGCGCCACCTGGAGTGGTTCCACGACCACGTCCGGATCGAGAACCTGTTCTTCGACGGCACCCTCGACCCCGCCGGCGGCACCGTCACCCCCGGCCGGGACGGCGCCCCCGGCCACGGCCTGACCCTCATCGACCAGCACGCCGACCCGTACCGGACCGGCTGACACGCGGCGGCCGCACGGATCACGAGCGAACGGAGGCACGGCACGGTGGCGGGCAACGGACAGGCGTCGGACGTGACGGAATTCCCCCTGCACGTCCTGCGGGAGTACGCCCTGCTGGCGGACGGCGAGCGCGGGGCCCTGATCGGTCCCCGCGGTGACGTCGCCTGGATGTGCGCGCCGCGCTGGGACTCGGAGGCGGTGTTCTCCACACTCATCGGAGGCGGCGGCGTGTACGCCGTGACACCCGTCGAGGAGCCCTTCGTCTGGGGCGGATCCTACGAGGACGCCACCCTGATCTGGCGCAGCCGCTGGGTCACCACCTCCCAGGTCGTCGAATGCCGCGAAGCCCTGGCCTTCCCCGCAGACCCGCACACCGCCCGGATCCTGCGCCGGGTCCAGGCCGTGGACGGCGACACCCGGGTGCGGGTGGTCCTCGACCCGCGCGCGGGCTTCGGGCGCTACCGGATCAGCCGCCTGCGGCGCCGGGACCATACCTGGACGGCCCGCTGCGGGCCCCTGTACCTGCGCTGGAGCGGGCTGCCCGAAGCGGCCGAGCGGACACGGGGCGGCCTGCACGCCGTCATCACCGTCCCCGACGGTGCACACCGCGACCTGGTCCTGGAAATCTCCGACCAGTCCCTGCCGGACCACCTACCGGAGCCTGACCAGGCCTGGTCGGCCACGACCGAATCCTGGCGGCAGGCGGTGCCCGCGATCACCGGGACCATCGCCGACCGCGACGCCCGGCACGCCTACACCGTGCTCCGGGGACTCACCAGCCACGGCGGAGGCATGGTCGCCGGCGCCACCATGAGCCTGCCCGAGCGGGCGGAGGCGGGCCGCAACTACGACTACCGCTACGCCTGGATCCGCGACCAGTGCTTCACCGGGCAGGCAGTGGCCGATCACGGCCCGCACCCGCTGCTCGACGACGCGCTCAGCTTCGTCACCGAACGCGTACTGGCCGACGGACCGAACCTCAAACCCGCCTACACCGTCACCGGAGGCCCGGTTCCCGACGAGCGCTCTCTCAGCCTGAGGGGATACCCCGGGGGAGCGGACAAGGTCGGCAACTGGGTCAACCGCCAGTTCCAACTCGACGCTCTCGGCGAGGTGCTGGCACTGTTCGCCGCCGCAGCACGCCACGACCACCTCCAGAGCGAACACTGGCGGGCCGTGGAGACCACGGTGGCCGCGATCGTCGAACGCGGCCACGAACCGGACGCCGGAATCTGGGAACTGGACAACCACCGCTGGGCCCACTCCCGGCTGACCTGTGTCGCGGGTCTTCGGGCGATCTCCGCCCACGCTGGCGCCGCGCAGGGCGCCCAGTGGACCCGCCTGGCGGACCGGATCCTGGCCGACACCGCTGCCGAGTGCCTGCACCCCAGCGGCCGCTGGCAGCGCGCCCCCGACGACGAACGAGTGGACGCCGCACTGCTCATCCCCGCGATCGGCGGTGCCGTCCCCGACCGTGACCCGCGCACCCAGGCCACCCTGGCAGCCGTGCTGGCCGAGCTCGGCCAGGAAGGCTACGTCTACCGCTTCCGACAGGACCGGCGGCCACTGGAGGAGACCGAGGGCGCGTTCCTGCTCTGCGGCTTCATCACCAGCCTGGCCCTGCACCAGCAGGGCCGCGAGGTTGAGGCGAACCGCTGGTTCGAACGCAACCGCGCCGCCTGCGGAACACCCGGCCTCTTCGCCGAGGAGTACGACGTCCTCCAGCGCCAGCTGCGCGGCAACCTGCCCCAGGCCTTCGTCCACGCGATGCTGCTGGAGACCGCCCACCGGCTCGCCACCCCCTGGCCCGGACACTGACCCCTCACCTCGCTGACCCGGAGAATCCCATGAGCAGCCCTCAGGCCGGACAGGTCGTCGTCGTCACCGGAGCCAGCGGCGGCATCGGACGCGCCACCGCGCAGGCCTTCGCCGCCCGCAAAGCCAAGGTCGCACTCCTCGCCCGCGGAGAGGCGGGACTGGCCGGCGCAGCAGCAGACGTCGAAAGGCTCGGCGGACAAGCCCTGCCGATCCCCACCGACATGGCCGACCCGGAGCAGGTGGAGGCAGCGGCCGCTCACGTGGAGGAGGCGCTCGGGCCGATCGACGTATGGGTCAACGTCGCCTTCACTTCGGTGTTCGCACAGTTCACCGACATCACACCCGCCGAGTACAAGCGGGTGACCGAGGTCAGCTACCTCGGATACGTCTACGGCACCATGGCCGCCCTCAAACGCATGCAGGCACGCGACGCAGGAACGATCGTGCACGTCGGCTCCGCCCTCGCCTACCGGGGCATCCCCCTGCAGAGCGCCTACTGCGGATCCAAGCACGCCATCCAGGGCTTCCACGAAGCCCTGCGCTGCGAACTGCTCCACCACCACAGCAACGTGCACACCACCATGGTGCAGATGCCCGCCGTCAACACCCCCCAGTTCGACTGGGTGCTCTCCCGGCTGCCCAAACCCGCCCAGCCCGTCCCGCCGATCTACCAACCCGAAGTGGCCGCCCGCGCCGTGGTGTACGCGGCCGACCACCCCCACCGCCGGGAGTACTGGGTCGGCGCCAGCACCGCGGCCACCCTCATCGCCAACGCCGTCGCCCCCGGCATGCTGGACCGCTACCTGGCCAGGACCGGGTTCTCCTCCCAGCAGGACGACCGCCCCCAGGCCAAGGACCACCCCACCAACCTGTGGGAACCCGCCGACGGCAAGCACGGCCACGACTACACCGCCCACGGCAGCTTCGACGCCCGCTCCACCCGCCGCAGCCCACAGCTGTGGGCCTCCCAGCACCACGCCACCATCGCCCTCGCCGCGGCGACCACGCTGCTTGCGGCGGCGGCCATCCGACGGAGGCGCCGATGAACTCCTGCCTCGCCCGCCACCTCGCGCAGCCCCCGCCCGGCGCGGACAGCACCCGCCACCCGCCCGGGTGAGCCGGAACCAGGGGCCGCTGGCCGCCCGCCGAGCCGCCCCGCCCGGCGCTGGGTACCGTGAGATCTCGTGGGGCCGTGGCAGCGAAGGAGCGAACATGGCTGACGCGATCGTGATCGGCGCCGGACCGAACGGACTGGTGGCAGCCAACGTCCTCGCCGACGCAGGCTGGCAGGTCGAGGTCCTCGAAGCCCAGCCCCAGCCCGGCGGAGCCGTCCGCAGCGACCGCGCCCTGGACCCCGCGTTCATCAACGACCTGTTCAGCTCCTTCTACCCCCTGGCCAAGGCATCTCCCGCCATCGCGGCCCTGCACCTGGAGCAGCACGGACTGGCGTGGAGCCACGCCCCCACCGTCCTCGCGCACCCCCTCGCAGACGGCCGCTGCGCGACCCTCCACCGTGGCCCCGCCGCCACGCGCGACGAAATGGCGGCCGTCTTCGGCGCGCCCGACGCGGCAGCGTGGGAGCGGCTCACAGCGCTGTGGCAGACCCTGCACCCCCATCTGCTGCGCAGCCTCTTCACCCCCTTCCCGCCGATCAGAGCGACCGCCGCGATGGCAGCCCGGCTCCGGCCGGCGGGCATCCTGCGGACCGCTCGCTTCATGACCCTGCCGGTCCGCCGGCTGGCAGAAGAGGAGTTCACCGAACCTGGCGCCGGCCTGCTGCTGGCCGGCTGCGCCCTGCACGCCGACCTCCTCCCCGAGGCCGCCGGCAGCGCGGCGTTCGGCTGGCTGATGGCGATGCTCGGCCAGCAGGTCGGCTGGCCCGTACCGGTCGGCGGCTCCACCAGCCTCACCGACGCCCTCGTGCGCCGGCTCGAATCACGTGGCAGCCGGGTCCACTGCAGCCAGCGCGCCGAGGAGGTGATCGTCCGCGGCGGAAAGGCCTTGGGCGTGCGCACCGCCGACGGCCAGTGCTACCGCGCCCGCCGAGCCGTACTCGCAGATGTCGCCGCCACCGCACTCTACGGCGGGCTCGTCGGCTGGGAGCACCTCCCGCCGGGGCTGCGCCAGGACCTGCGCCGCTTCCAGTGGGACTTCTCCACCTTCAAGGTTGACTGGGCACTGTCGGGCCCCATTCCGTGGGCGGCGCCACAGGCCGCGGACGCCGGCACCGTCCACCTGGGAGCGGACCTGGACGAACTCAGCGACTACGCCCACCAGGTCACCACCGGCCGTCTTCCCCGCCGCCCGTTCGCGTTGCTGGGGCAGATGACGACGGCCGACGCCTCCCGGTCACCCGCCGGAACGCAGTCGGCCTGGGCCTACACCCACGTCCCGCGAAGGATCGCCTCCGACCTCGGCGACGATGCCATCACCGGAACCTGGGACGCGCGCGAGGGCGAGGCCATGGCGCAGCGACTGGAACGCCAGGTGGAACGCTTCGCCCCCGGCTTCCGGGAGCTGGTCACCGCCCGCAGGATCCTGTCCCCGCCCGTGCTCCAAGGCCTGGACGAGAACCTCGTGGGCGGAGCACTGAACGGCGGCACCAGCGCCATCCACCAGCAGTTCGTCTTCCGGCCCACTCCCGGCACCGGCAGGCCCGAGGGACCGATCGAGCACCTCTACCTCGCCTCCGCCTCCGCCCACCCCGGCGGCGGCGTGCACGGCGCGTGCGGCGCCAACGCCGCCCGCGCCGCACTGCGTTCCCACCGCCTCCTGGCCGGGCGGATCCTGTCACCTGGTCTCAGCGCAGCCCAGCGGCTGCTCAGCGGTGGCCCGCGACCCGGGCCCCGCTGAGCAGCCGCTACGCGAGAGGGACGGCACACATGGCACAACGTCAGCAGCTGATCGAATGCCCGCCCAGCCAGGTCTGGGACATCCTGGCGGACGGACAGCACTACGCCGAGTGGGTGGTGGGCACCAAGGAGATCCTGCACACCGACCGCGACTGGCCCGCGGTCGGCGCCTCGCTCCGCTTCCGCGTGGGACTGGGACCGCTGACCTTCGACGACACCTGCGTGGTCCGGATCTGCGAGACCCGGCAGCGGCTGGAACTGGAGGCCAAGGCCGAACCGTTCGGGACCGCCAGAATCGCCTTCACCCTGATTCCCTGGGCCGACCACACCCTCGTCATCCTCGACGAACACCCCCTGCGCGGGCTGGGAGCCCGCCTCCACGGACCACCGATCGAGCTGGCCCTGCACCTTCGCAACCGCCATCTGCTCACCAACCTGGCCCGCAACGCCACCCACGGACAGTAGTCACGGAACCGGGCTGACCGCGAGCCGCGAAGCCGGGCGGAGGGCACGCTCAGGTGCTCGCCGGCCGGCTCTCGTCACGGTTGCGGTGGCTGGTGTCGCAGAACGGGTAGCGGCGACTGCGGCGGCAGGTGCACAGCGCGACCACCGGGCGGTCGGCCCGGATGCTCCGGCCGTCGGGGAGCACGATCTCCACTGGGCCGTCGACCAGCACCGGGCCGGTGCCCGTCAGCCGCAGTCGGGGGACGGGCCGCTCGTCAGGCCCGGACACCGCGCACCACCACCAGGGTCTCCGTCCGCTCGCCGGGGGCGATCAGTCCGCGTTCTTCGAACCAACCGGCCCGCTGCGACATGACCGGCCCGAACGGCTGGGTCGCGGCCGCCACCACGCCGGCCCGCAGCCCGGCCCGGTGCAGGGCGAGGACGGTCGAGGCCGGGTCCGCCAGGCAGGACTGCACGATCAGGAGCACACCACCGGTGGTCAGCAGTCGAGGCACCTGCCGGCAGATCCGGTCGAGCAGCAGCCGCCCGGTCGGTCCGGCGTCCCAGGCCCGCGCGATGCCGCGTGGGGGTGTCCGGTCCAGGGCCGAGGGCACGTAGGGCGGATTGGAGACGATGAACTCGAAGCTGCGACGGGCGACCGGAGAGATCAGGTCGCCGTGCCGGAGCGTGAGGTGCCGGTGGTGAAGCCGGGCGTTCGCCCAAGCGGTCGCCAACGCGAGCCGGGACAGGTCCACACCCGTCACCACCGCGCCGAGCTCTGCGGCGGCCAGCGCTACCGCGCCGCTGCCGGTGCCGAGGTCGAGCAGCCTGGATCCGGGCTCCGGCCGCTCACGGCGCAGTGCCTCGATGAGGAGCGAGGTGTCGCCCTGGGCGGGATACACACCAGGAGGTCGCAGGAGAAGCATGGTATAGCGGGTGCCCACTTCGGCCGTTTTGATCCATCATGCTCAGGATTACGCCCCGAGTGCGGGCGCTCCTTCCAGGGGCGTGCGAAGAGAGCTTCGGCCGTGCCGCCAGCAGCCGAGCAGATGGGAGCCGAACCGCTCCTCCACGGCGGCGGTGGCGGCGATGCCGAACGCGATGTCCGGGCCCAGCGACGGGTCGCCCTCGACCAGCGGCATGATGACCGTTCGGCGTACGAGCTGCTCGTGGACGGCGTCGGCCAGCACGTGCTCGCGGTAGAACAGGGTCCCCGCCGGTGAGGCGCCCAGGCGCTCCAGCGCTGCGGCGAGCCGGGCCGCGCCGGGCGGCGAGGTGATCTCCACCGCCGCGAACTGGCCGACCAGCGCGCCGCGAAGTGATCGGTGCAGGCCGAACAGCGACATCAGGTTGACCACCGCCAGCGCCGGAGCGGGGACGGTGTCGAGATAGCGCCCGTAGCCCGGATCCAGACCGAAGTCCGCCATCATCTCGGCGAACAGTTGGGCGTGGGCCCGCTCGGGGTGGCCGGCGCCGTACTCGTCGTACTGCACCGCGACCAGCGCTGCCTTGGCCGGGTTCGGCAGGCGCGGCACCACCCACATCTGTGGGTCCGCCTCTTTCAGATGGTAGAGCGAGCGGTGCGCCAGGTACTCGCACACCTGCCAGCGCTGCCCGCTGTCGAGCAGGTGGCGGGACGCGCCGGTGCCGGCCGTGTCGTCGGCCAACAGTGCGGCCAGGGCCCGGGCCAACGGCGGCGGGGCGCCGGCCTCCCGCCGCACGGCGGTGAGGAACGCGTGCTCCAGCGCGGACCGTACGGTCAGCAGCGCGGGGTGCCACTCCCATTCGGGGTCGACCTCGGCGAAGCCCCGGTAGTGCAGCTCGTAGCAGGTGTAGAGGCCCAACTGCAGGTCCTCGCCCCAGGGATCGCCGAGCGGTGGCCGCGCGATCCGGGAAGCCGGTGCGGGGGCGGTGCGCAGCGCGTCGAGGACCGCGGCGCTGACCGGTCCGCGTGGGCGCGGCAGGATCGGCGCCGGTGCGGTGGCGATGGTGCGGTGGGGCAGGGTCACGGCCGCTCCCGGGATGCCGGGTGGAGCTCCAGAACGCAGCACTTCGGGCCGCCCCCGGCCTTGAGCAGCTCGGGCAGCCGTACGCCGATGGGGACGAAGCCCTCCGCGTGCAGCCGCGCGGCCAGGCCGCGGGCGGCCTCGGTCAGCAGGACGTGGCGGCCGTCGCTGACCGCGTTCAGCCCGAGCACGGACGCGTCCTCGTCGGTGGCCAGGATCGCCCGGGGAAAGAGCTCCCGCAGGGTGCGGTTGCTCTCGGGGGTGAAGGCCGCCGGGTAGTACATGACCTGGTCCTCGCTCAGCACGGCCAGCGCCGTGTCCAGGTGGTAGTAGCGCGGATCGGTCAGCCGCAGGCTCACGACCCGCCGGCCGAACGCCCGCTCCGCTTCATGGTGGGCGGCCGCGCTGGTCCGCGGGCCTGAGCCGGCCAGGACCCGGCCGCCGACCGGCAGGAAGTCGCCCTGGCCCTCGTTCGGCAAGCGGGCGACCCTCGGCCGGTAACCCGCCCGGTGGAACCAGGCCCGGTGCGCGGCCGCCTCCGGCGCCCGCTCGGGGTACCGGAACCGGGCGACCAGTACCCGGCCGTCCACCACCGAGGCCCCGTTGGCGGCGAACACCATGTCGGGCAGCCGCGGCCGGGCAGCGATGGTCTCCACCCGGTGCCCCAGCTCGCGCAGCGTGTCGCGAAGCGTCTGCCACTGCTGCAGTGCTGCGCTGCTGTCCACCGGGCGGCTGGGGTCCATCCAGGGATTGATCGCGTACTCGACCGCGAAGTAGGTGGGCGGGCACAGCAGGTAGCTCCGGCGCACCGCGTCACGGCGCGGGACTGTGGTGGTGGTGGTCATCGGTTCCTCCTGGTCTGTCCGCTGTGAGGTCGGGCCCTGCGGCCGGTCGGGCGACAGCGTCTGATAACGGCGCCTGTCCAGCGATCCGCGAGACCTGGGCGTGGTGCTGGGCGGAAGGAGCATTCAACCGGGTCGGCCGGAGTTTTTTCGTGGAGGTTCTGTCTCTGGGCTGCCCCGAGGATCCGCGATGCCGTCCGTCCTGTTCTCCACGCTCACCTCCGCGCTTGTCACGGTCACACCCGCGCTTACCCGGTGCCTCGGTCCCCAGACGCGGGCGAGGGCGGACAATCGGCAATCCTGCTGGCCGACCGACTGGCGACTTCGTCGCGCGGGGCGCGAATCGCGCCGCTGCGGTGGGAATCCGGTGCGACGTCCCACTGGAAGAGCCGCCCGGCGTCGTACAGAAGCCGGGCATCCCAAGGAGCGGGGCAGGGACGCCCTGGAACGGCGCACGGGGACGCGTTTGGGGCCGGTGTCGCTGGTCTCGGACCGGTCCGTCTCGGACCGGTCCGGCCTTGTCGGCCGGACCGGCTCGGTGGAGCGAGGATCATGCCAGCTGAGAGGTGTCGTCTCGGATACGGCGGGCAGCCGCGTGTTGACCGAGAACACCCACGTCTCAGGAACACACCATGCAAGCCGTGCCCGACCCCGGCCATCGGCGGTCTCTGTCCTTTCCTGCGGATCAGGACGGTTCGCTCCGTCGTGGACGGGAGTTCACCCGGCGGGCCCTGGCCCAGTGGCACCTGTGCGCCCCGCATACCCGAGCGCCACCCCTGCTCGCCGAGGACGTTCTCCTGGTGACCTCCGAACTCCTGGTCAACGCCTGCCTGCACGGCGGCGGCCCGCGAAAGATGGTCGTCGAACACCTTCCCGGCGCGGTGCGCGTTGCCGTCAGCGACACCAGCCCTATCCTTCCCCACCGCCACCGCATCGAGGCCGGCCGACCGGGCGGCTACGGGCTCCTGATCGTGGAGCGCCTCGCCGTCTGCTGGGGCGCTACCGCGGACACCGACGGCAAGACGGTGTGGGCCCAACTGCTCACCACCCGCCCGCAGTGGTGCTGAGCTCCTCGTTCGACGCCCGGGTTCGAACACGGGTGTCCTCCGGGGTGGCGGGCTGTGGCCGTGAGAATCGCAAGGGACGACCAGCCGAGGCCACTGTCGACGTGTTGGCGCTCTATCGATTGCTGAACCGACTGGGGACCAAGCAGGCGTCATTGCCCCCTGGGTCTCACTCGGCCCGCGCCCGGCCGGCGGGCTGCTGTGCCGACACGCGCACCAGGCAGCTTCTGCCAGGGGAGCCGTCGTCATCACACGCCACCCACCTGGCCGTCTTGGTCGGCTCGCTGACCGAATTCCTGCTCCGGTGAGCACCGGGAGCGCAAGTACAGGACGGACCACGCGGGGATCCGGGTCGACGCAAACCCGGTCGCTGGCTTCTCCGCCCCCCAGGGAGGCTGGGTATCGGCTCAGGCTTCCCGCTTCGGCCTTGACGCGAACGTCCGGCAGAGTGGGCGCCACGATCGACCGTCCTTCGGCAGACCGTTCCCGCACCTTCTCGTCGCGGCGTGCCGTCTCCTCCTCGGAGGCGTTCCCCGTGCGGTTGGTTCATGGCGCCGACCTCTCGCCGATGGCCCCTTCCGGGCAGATGGGGTCGTGGAGCAACCTGGCCCCGCCGCTACTACTCCGACACCGGGCGCGTCCGCGACGCCCGGCTCCCCGGGCGAACCGGAGACCGCTCGTCAAAGGAGCTTTCCCGTTGCCGCCGTCCCTGCGCGGGTGCCGACGACGGTGCTGGAGCGCCGGGCTGCCCACGCAGCCGTGGACCCGAGCGGGCGTCGCCGCGAGCGGGCGCTCGCCGCGCTCAGTCCTTGGCGACCTGGTAGATGCCGTAGACGACGCCGGGTACGTGGCCGCACAGCTGCAGAAGGAATGCCCAGAGAACCTTGATGCTCGGGCCGTCCTTGATGAGCACCGCCAGCCACGGCAGGACCAGGCACAGCAGTATGAGCAGGACCTTCACCATGATCATTCCTCGATTCACGGGCAGCGGACCCAGCTCCGTCTGAGGAGCTGAGTCCGCAGGTGGAGCCACGGGTGTCGTCCTCCTGCCCTCCGGCCGCCCGGGCGGGCGGGCCGGGCGGGTTCAGAGCCCGTGGGATCCGTAGTACTTCCCGACGGTGTCGCGGTAGCCGGCGTCTCCTCGGTGGATGTCGGGGTCGTACTCGGGGCCGTCCTTGATCTGCTCCTTGTTGCGGTTGACGTGGATCGTCTCGTTGTCGTGGTCGACGCGGGTGATGGTGCCGGCCGGCAGCATCACGTGCTTGCCGATCAGCCAGGGCTTGCAGTTGACGACGATGTAGGCGGCGCCGACCTCGTCGGTGGCGTCGTCGACCTTGCCGATGTGTCCGTCGGTGGCCTCGACCTTGTAGCCGGTGAGGGTGGTGCCGGGTGTGTACTGTGACGCGGGGTTGTAGCCCCAGATGTTGCTCATAACTTGCCTCGTGTTGTGTTCGGTTGCCCCGTCCAGCTGTGGAGTGACTGGGGCCGCCCGGCCCCGAGGTGCCCTTTCGCGCCGCGGGCACAGGGACTGGGATGGCCCGGATCGTCGCGGACCGGCCTCAGTGCTTGAACGCGTCCTTGACCTTGGCGCCGGCCTGCTTGAGGTTGCCCTTGATCTGGTCGCCGCGGCCTTCTGCTTCGAGGACGCGGTCCCCGGTGGCGCGACCGACGTTCTTCTTCACGCCGCCCTTGACCGCCTCGGCCTTGTGGGCGACCTTCTTGCCGATGCCCATGACCGGCTTCCTTTCGTGGATTGCACCTGTCGGGCGGGATATGGGGCCTAGCGGCCCCCGGAGCCGCGTCCGAGGAGGTGCGGTCTGTGGTGTCCCTTGCCGGGCGCGCTTTCGCTCTCGTCCTGGGACACCGGGTTGAGGCGGGTGCCGGCCGTGTGCTCGCTGGTCCGCTCCTGCCGGCGGACGAGGCCCTCGTGCTGCTCGGCGAGCATGTCGCGCTGCGCGGCGAGGTCCTCGCTGTCCCGGGTGGCCGATGCCGCTTGCGCGCGGGCGGTGTCGCGTTGTTCGACCGCCTCGTCGCGCCGCCTGCTCATGGCTGCCGTTTCGCCGCGGGAGTGGTGCAGTGCGTGGCGTGTGGTGGCGCCGCGGCGCGCACCCGCCAGCAGCAGGGCGAGGCCGAGCATGCCCACGGCCCCGACGGCGATGCCGTAGAGGAACAGGGTGCCGGTCGAGCCGTGCAGGTGCTGGCCGAACACCGTGAACGTGCTGTTGAGCGCGTGCCCGCTGCCAGCGTTGCCGACGACGGCAGCGACGGCGACGACGGCCGCGGCGGCCAGGAGGATGAGTCCGAAAACAATGATCATGACGTACTCCATCCGGATCTACGTCGTATGACTACAGTCAACTCCCGGACTAGACTGGTGTCCACACCGTAGGTCTACGAAGTTCACGGCCACCGGTGCCCACCGCCAGTGAGAGCAGGTGCCGAGATGGCCCCTCCTCGGATCGGCCCGACCGTCCAGGACGGCGACCCGGCCGCCAGTCCCCGGCTCAGCCGAGAACGGATTCTGGCCTGCGCGCTGGAGATCATCGACCGCGAGGGCATCGAACAACTCTCCATGCGCCGCCTCGCACACGCCCTCGGGCACGACCCGATGAGCCTCTACCGCCACGCCACAAACAAGGCGGCTCTGCTCGACGGCGTCGCCGAGACCGTCCTCAACGAACTCATCGTGGACTCCACCGACTCCGACTGGGCCGCCCAACTGCGCACCGTCGCACACCGCTACCGCCGGCTCGCCCTCGCCCACCCCAACGCCGTCCCGCTCCTGGTCACCCGCCCCCTGGCCACCCCCCTCGCCCTGCGCCCCAAAGGCACCCTGCGCCCTCTGGAAGCCATCCTCACCCTGCTCACCCGCGCCGGCTTCACCGGAGCCGACGCCCTCCACGTCTACCGCGCCCTCTTCGGGCTCCTCCACGGTCACGTCCTCAACGAACTGCAGGAACTCGTCGACAACCCCGACGAGACCGACGACCTGCTGCGCCTGGGACTGCACCGGCTGCCGATCGGCGAGTTCCCGCTCCTGCGCGGCCTCGCCGGCGCACTGGCCTCATACGACGGGGCCGCCGAACTCGAACGCGGCCTCGACATCCTCCTCGCAGGCCTGGCCACCACGGCCCCCTAGGGCACCTGTTGCCCATACGACAGCGGAAACCGGCGACCGAAGACCGGACCGGAACACCGCAAGCCCCCAACCGAAGACCCGAGAAAGGGGGAATGTTCCCGACTTCCGCCACATCGGCGGAGGACCAACCTCGGGGGGCAAACGCGGAGGTCATCGTGATCGTCCTCGGAGTCATCCTCCTTGTCATCGGATTCGTCACGGGAATCGGCATCCTGTGGACCATCGGCATCATTCTGGCCCTCATCGGCCTCATCCTGTGGGTCATGGGCGCAGTCGGCCATGAGGTCCGCGGTCGCCGCCACTACTGGTAGACACCAGACCGTGCGAGGCGTCCACCGCCGAAGCAAGACGAGGCCGGCCAAGGCCGGCCAGTGGAAGGAGAGGGCACGCGATGGCCTCCATCCCCGTCCCGCCGGACCCCGACATCACCCCGATCCCCCCGGTGCCACCCGGACCTCCCGCACCGCCGAGTCCGGATAGGCCGCCCCTGGCCCCGGACCCGCCCAAGCCGCCCGGCTCGCCCGAACCGCCGGCCGACCCACCCACGCCGCCCGGCCGACCGGACGGACCCGAACCGGGACCTCCGACGCACCCGAGGCCCCCGGCACCGGGTCGTCCCCGGCCACAGGAACCACCAGACTGAGCACGGGAGGCGGTGCGCGGCGCCGGAGCCCCCGGCATACTCCGACGTAAGCGTGACAGGCCGATCGCGGCGGGCGAACGATCCCGCCGGTCCGGACCCCGCAGGGTCCCAGGGGCGAGCAACTGTCGGGCAGGTTCGGAGCTGTCGCGGCCCCGCACTGTTCCTCGGGAGCAGCTGCGGAAGCTGTGGATGTGCGCGAGGTGGCTGAGGTGGCAGGTACGGGGGAGTCCTACGGCCCCAGCTGTCGGGGGCCGCTCGTTGCTCGGGCGGCCGGACGGCAGCGCCGGGAGGAAACGCCAGCTGCCGCGGTCCGCACCTTATCGGCTGAGCGGGTGGCCCTTAGGGCTGTGACCTCCCGGGGTTCCCCAGCCGGCTACATCACCCGGTGTCTCCGTCCCACGCCGACACGCGACTCGACGTTGCCGACTTCCAGGACATTGGGCGGCTCTACGCCCCCAAGATTTCCGATGCAGCCCTGGTCGAGTTCGCCACCGCTGCTCACCTCGCCACGCTGGATGCGCCCACCGAACCTACCGCGGTGATCGACCCGTTCCTCACCCCGTAGAACCCGGGGAACGGGCCGATCACCGCTGACTCACGGCAACCGAGGCCCACGTCGACATCCGTGCGGCGCCGGGTGCCCGGTCGGCGCCCTTGCGCGCGATCAGTCGGCGGCGCGCAGGCGGGCGAGGGCGGATTCGACATCGAGATGTTCTGTCTCCGGTCCTGCAGGCAGGAGCGTGAATGAGTCCGCGAGGAAGGCTGTTACGGCGTCCCCGGGGCGTTGGGCACCGCCTGGCCGCCGGGGCCTTGCAGGGTGATGAGGACCTCGCCGGCCGATCCGGGCCGATCCTCACGTCCCCCGTGCCGGTGAGGGCGTGGCGCCCCTTGTTCAGCAGGTCGCCGCTGAATTGCCGGCACACCTCGGCGGCGGAGCCAGCGCCGCACGGGGCCAGCGGGAAGACCAGGCATGCCGTGTACGGAAAGGCCGTGTCGAAGCGGATCTCCACGTCGACCGGGACGTCGGGCAGCGGACTGCCGGGGAACGTGACGGGCATCGGGCGGACAGCGGACTTCCGAAGCGGATCACCCTCCCGCGACGGCGGTGCACGCCCGCCTCCGGCGGGCCGGGGCAGGCCAACGGCGCCTGCCCCAGTGTCCACCCGGCAGTCGGACACGCCCAATACCTGTACAACTCCCTTGCGCTCGCGGTGAGTTGCCATCCGTCGCTACGTGAGTGGAGCGCGGCGGGCCGGGGTGGTGCCGTGCTCGCCGAAGCCATCTGCAGCAATGTTCTCCGCCCGCGGAATGCGGCCAAGAGCACACCGCCATCTCGGACTGCCGGCCTGCGTTGAGTAGACGCCTTCCCGGCGGGCAGGACCGTCGGCAGACGCTTCTTGATCACGGGCGTGTGGGAAACGGCGGGCGGGGCCGCCGTGTGGGTCGCCTCCGTCGATGTGTGGTGGCATGCTCGGATGATTGCGTCTCGTGTACGGAGGGAGCGGGTCGATGGTTGTGCCCGTCCGCGCTGGAGCGGCGCCCGGGCGGGTCGGGGTGAGGGGCTGGGTGATCGGGGTTGTCGGCGAACCCGGCGAGCGGGAGCGGTTGCTGGTGGTGCTCACCGATGGTCGGCGGCTGGTGACCGGGGAGCTCTCGGAGCGGGAAGCGGGTGGAGCTCGGGGCGATGGTCTCCGGGCGGCTTCGGCAGCCGCATCCGGGTGCGCTGTCGGTGGTGCGCTGGTTGCATCCGGTGCTGGCCGTCGTCGTCGAGCTGGAGGCCGGGCAGGTGCAGCGGATCGCACCGTGCCCTTAGCGACCGACTGAGCGATCCGTCTCGACGGCCGAACCCCAAGGCGTCGTCCCGGCGCTCGCTGCTGGGTTCCTCGTCGCGAGGCCTGGTCACCTGGCCATGCCGACGAGCCACGGCAGGATGAAGAGGGGACGCTCGGTGTGAGGGATGCGGCAATCGGGGCAGGCGCAGGGCCATGGTGAGAATCGGATACACGATGATGACCGAGCAGCGCAGCCCACGTGACCTGGTCGCGGACGTCGTGCGTGCCGAGCACGCGGACTTCGACTTCTCGGTGGCTTCGGACCACTACTTCCCCTGGCTTGACGAGCAGGGCCATGCGCCGTACGCGTGGGCGGTGCTCGCCGCCGCCGCGCAGGCGACCTCCCGGATCCCGCTGATGACCTACGTGACCTGCCCGACGTTCCGCTACCACCCGGTGGTAGTGGCGCAGAAGGCCGCGACGCTGCAGTTGCTGTCCCAGAACCGCTTCCGGCTCGGCCTAGGCAGTGGCGAGAACCTCAACGAGCACGTGGTCGGCCGGGGCTGGCCCGCCGCGGCCGTTCGCCAGGCGATGCTCGACGAGGCGGTGCAGATCATCCGTGCGCTGTTCGACGGCGGATTCGTTACCCGGCGAGGCCGGTACTTCGACGTCGACGGTGCCCGGCTGTGGGACCTGCCCGACCGGCCGCCTCCGATCGGGGTCGCGGTGTCCGGGCCGGACTCCTGCGAACTGGCGGGCCGGCTGGCCGACCTCGTCATCGCAGTCGAACCGGACCCGGAACTGGTCGCCTGCTTCGCGGAGCACGGCGGGGCCGGGAAACCGGCGGTGGCCCAGCTGCCGGTGTGCTGGGATTCCGACCGGGCCGCCGCCGTACGGCGGGCCCACGAGCAGTTCCGCTGGTTCGGCGGTGGCTGGAAGGTCAACGCCGAACTGCCCGGGACAGCCGCCTTCGCCGCAGCGAGCCGGTTCGTGCGCCCCGACGACGTCGCCGATACCATCCCCTGCGGCGACCGGGTCGAGGACTTCGTCGAGGCGGTACGGCCGTTCGTCGACGCAGGATTCGGCGAGATCGCCCTCGTCCAGGTCGGCGGCGACAGCCAGCCCGCCTTCCTCGACTGGGCCCAGGGCACCCTGCTGCCGGTGCTGCGCGCGGCGTTCTGAACCTCCCCGGGACCGCCGGGCGGTGGCAGCCGTCGCCGGGGGCGGTAGTTCACCCGAAAGCCCGGCATCCGCCGGGGCGCGCCCGCGCCCGCGCGCAGTCCGGCTGCCCGCCGGGCGGGCGCCCGGCGGCGAGACGTCGTAGGTTGCGGACATGACCACTGACGAAACGGCGATCCCGGCGGTGGGGGTTCGGGTGCTGGACGAGGTGTTCGACGCGATCGAGACCTCCAATCGGCGCCCGCAGCCCTGGACCGGGTTCGACCACGGAGTCCTGGGGGCCTACCGGTGGGCTGCCGGAGCCCAGATCGCGGCACCGGTCACCGCCGCCGCCGCGCCCGCGGCCAGCTGGCCGTGCCGGGCGCAGCTGCTTTCCGAATGCCAGGCCGCCGCGGTGCGCCTTCGCGACGCGCTGGAAGACCGTACGGACGCCGGATACGCCCTCGGCGTCTACCAAGCGCTGGCCTGGCTGTGCGGTCACCACGAGGACCGCCCCTGACCGGTCACGACGACCGATACCCCACCGCGCCGGGAGGGGAGGACTCGTTGACGAAGAACGACAGCACACCGGGCCGCGACGAGACGCCCCAGGAACGGGCGGACCGGCTCTGGAACGAGATGCTCCAGGAAGTGCGCGTGTGCCAGACCGGCGCGCAGATCCTCTTCGGCTTCCTCATCAGCGTGGCCTTCACCCCACGCTTCGCTGCCCTGCCCTGCCCGACTTCGACAAGAACCTCTACGTCGCCACCGTTGTACTCGGCGCCGTCGCCACCGGCGCCCTGATCGCACCCGTCGCCTTCCACCGCTTCCTCACCGGCCACGGCATGAAACCCGAACTCATCCACGTCGCCGGCCGCCTCATCGCCACCGGACTCACCACTCTGGCCCTGACCATCGCCGCCGCCCTGCTGCTCCTGCTGCGCACCGCGACCGGCAACCCGGCCGCGGCATGGGCGCTGAGCGGCGCCGTCCTGCTGTGGTTCACCACCACCTGGCTCGTCCTGCCCCACATGGTGCTGCGTCGCACAGCCGCCCGCCAGGAGGCCACGCGAGAGCACGGCGACACCGACGGCCGGAGCGGCCTGCTGGGCTGACAGCCCGGCGGTCTGGCCCGCGCATCGTTTCTGCCAGGGTGACCTCTCCGGCGCTGGCAGGGGCTCGGCCGGGTGAAGCGGTACATCGCCGCGCGCCCGGGACGGCCAGGTGCCCGGTTTCGCCAGGGCAGAGGGGTGCCGCCGGTGGCGTTGATGCACATGGTCGCCGGGTGCACCGCAGGTTCAGGTGCTCCGCTCACCCGGTCGGCGGACAGCGGCGGCCGTGCCTGTGGGGTGCTCTGCGAAGCATGCACCTTGGTTCCCCTGCTGGTGACGTCAGACCGTTTGGGCACCTTCGACGTTCAGCCGGTCCACGAGCTGGCGCCGGTGCAGGGCGGCGACGGGTTCGAGGAGGTCGGGGTGGCGCAGCAGTGCGGCCGCTTCGGCGTCGTGGGTGCCGGGGTCGGTGAGGCGTCGCAGCGCTTCGGGCCCGGTGTGGTGCTCGGTGTCGGAGAGCGCGAGGTGGGCGTTCGTGACGAGGGTGGGGTCGGCGAGCAGGCAGGCGGCCCAGCTGACGAGGGTCTCGTCGACCCAGGTCCGCCAGGCGGTGTCGTCGGGGTGGGGGTCGCCGCCGGTGAGCCAGTCGAGCCGGTCGGCTCCGCCGGGGCCGAGCAGGTCCAGGAGCTGGACATCCATGTCGGTGGGGTAGCGCAGGGTGCCGGCGAGGGTGACGGCCTGCCGGGCCTGGACCTCGGCGAGGGCGCGGTTGAGGGCGCCGGCCGGGGGCGGGTAGGCGTTCAGGAGCCAGCGGGTGCAGGCGGCTATGACGGGAGTCAGGTCGGGCACGGTATCGGTCCCTCGGGAAGGTGCTCGCCTGCGTCCGGTGTTCGGTGGTGCGAGCCCGTGAGGTGCGGAGCCGCGCTGCCCCGCTCGTGGCCGACCAGTCTATGGGGCCGACGCGCCCGACCGGCATGACCCGCGTCACGCCCCTGGCCGGGCGCTGGGGCCGGACCGGCCGTGCGCGGTCCGACCCCAGGGCTAGGAGTCGGGGTTCAGGACTTGCCGCGGCCGGTGACGAAGTCACGGGCCCGGTCCACCAGGCCGACACCGGGGGCGAGCAGTTTGCTGGCCATCGGGGTGTCGGGTGCGGCGGGGTGCGGGCGGGTCGGCGCCATGGACTTGGCCCGGCGGATCTTGTCCCCGAGGTCGTCCAGCTGCTCGGTGGTGCAGGCCCGGCGCAGCATCGGGAAGAGGTTGCTCTCCTCGTCCTGTACGTGAGCGGCGACCTCGTCCATGAGCTGCTGCAGCAGCGGGCTCATCTGCGGGTCGTCCGTCCTCGTGTTCTCCAGCTTCTTGAGGAGCTTCTCGACCCGGCCGTGGTCGGCGATCTCCTTGTCCGCGAGGCGGTCGCCGCCCTGGATGTGCTCGCGTACCGCCGGGTAGAGGTACTGCTCCTCGGCGACGGAGTGACGTACGAGCTCGATGGTGACCTCGTCGACCGCGTCACGCAGCTGCTGTCCGTCGCCGGTCATGGCCTGGATCCGGGCGAACATCTCCTCCACCTCGCGGTGGTCGGTCATCAGTTCGTCGATCGCGTTTCCGCCGTGTCCCATGACACGTCCTTTCGCTGGTTGCTTTCCGGGCCGGGTCCCTCCGGCCGGTCGGGAAGTGATCCCCGACCATGCGGGCGGTGCGAGCACCAGCGAAGGCACCTCACCCGATCGGAGCCCGCCGCGAACACCTTCGCCAGACGGGCCCCGGCATCGGATGGCGCCCGTGCCGTGCCCGTGTGGAGCCCGTTGTGGCCAGCGCCGGGCCTGGTCCGGCAGGGCCTGGTCGCCGGATCCGTGCGGGCGTGTGGACGAGCGGCGTCTTACGTTCGGGGTAGACGCGACGTATCCGCGAGATGGAGGAGCCATGCCTGCCGGCTCGAGCAAGAAACGTGAACGCCAGTACGAGCACATCAAGGACAGCGCGCTGGAACGTGGGGAGAGCCAGAAGCGGGCCAAGGAGATCGCGGCCCGGACCGTGAACAAGGAACGGGCCCGGCACGGCGAGTCGAAGACCGCCAGCCGCTCCTCCACTCACGACATCTCCTCCTCCCGGCGCGGCGGACTGCGCTCGCACTCCGGCTCCCAGGGGCCGACGAGGGAGCAGCTGTACAACGAGGCCAAGCAGCGCAACATCCACGGCCGCTCGAAGATGAACAAGAAGGAACTTGCCGACGCCCTCGGCCACTGACCGGCGACGGGCCGCAGGCCCCGGGGGCGGGGCCATCCTCCGCGCCTGTGCCACGTCGGACGCCCCGGGTGGCCGGGGTCGAGCGCGGGACCCGCCGTCTGACCTGACGAGAAGGACGATGCCATGAGCACTCACAACGCACACACCCACGAAGAGGACGATGCCCCGCGCGACGACGGCACGGTACGGGAGCGGTCGGCGGAGGAGCGCAGCATCACGGCGCCCACCCCGAAGGACGTCCGGGCCAAGGCCGACGACGCAGACAAGGACGCCGAGGAAGACGGGGTACCTGAACCGCCCGCGGCGGACACCCAGGCCCCCTGACCGGGGGCGCCAGGTCGTACGCGGCTGCGGATCTCCGCGACGGACATCCCCACGACCGCCCTGGTGCCGCACGTGCAAAGCGAAGTGGACCGTGGACGGCAACCACGTTTGACGCCAACGCCTCGGCGGGGTCGGGCGCCGTCCGAATGCCACCGCGCGCGTGCGGTGCACGGGACCGGCGGCCACCGTGGGGAGATGGACTTTGTCGTCGTACTGGAACCGGACACGCCGAGCAACGTCCGGGTCCTTCAACCCGACCACACGCCCGCGGAACCGGAGCAGCCGGTGCCCCGCGCACACACGGCGCCTGCCGAGCCCTCGGGAGCCTGCGGCCCCCTCACGATGTGCGGTCTGGACACTGCCGGCATGATCCTCGCTCCATACCGGTCCTGCCCCGACCGGCCGCGTTGGCACACCTGCAGCACATGCCACACCGCCGCCGCTGACACCACCCCCGACACCCGCCAGGTGTGAGGCAAGAGGCGTTGGCGGGCCGAGCGCCCTCGGCCGCTCTCCCGGCTCCGCGTGACGGATCCTCCTCGCATCCGCCGGCGTGGCACGGGTCGTCATCCTCCGGGGTGTCGATCCGTGGGTGTGTCGTCATTGGAGTCCCGTGGCGGGTCGTCGTCGAAGGCGACGTCGACTTGCTGTTCGGGGCGGCGTTCCTCCTGGTGGGCGATCGCGCTGAGCACCTGTTCGTCGGCGGCGGTGAGCGGCGGCTGGAGCAGGCTGCGCGGCCACAGGCGGCGGGCGAGGACGACGTTGGTCTCGGCGGCGTACACGGTGATCTCCGCGGCCAGGTAGAGCCAGGACAGCAGCCCGATCACGGTGGCGAAGAAGCCGTAGACCTGGCCGGCGTGCCGTAGCTCGTGCACGACGAGCAGGGAGCCGAAGGCCTGGAGGACGGTGAACAGTGGGCCCGCGACCGCGCAGCCCGGCCAGAGTGCGCGCGTGGAGACCTCACGGGGGGTGAGTACGCGGAAGCAGGCCAGGCACAAAGCGGCGTTCAGGAACGCGGAGACGATCAGAGCGCCGATACGGGCGGCGGGCCCGCCGAGGGAGGAAGCGACGACCGATGCGGCCCCGGTGCCGAGCACCAGGCCGGAGCCGAGCACGAGCAGGAGCAGGAGGCTGCGGGCCAGGCGCGGCCAGTAGCCCGGCCGGCGTACACCGGGGACGTTCCAGATCTCGGCCATGGCGTGCTGGAGCACCTGCGCGATGCCGAGCGCGCCGTAGAGCAGGAACAGCATGCCGACGGCCAGGGCGAGCCCGCTCCCCTGGAGGGAGTGGACGTTCTGGCGGAGTTGGTCGCCGATGATCGGGAAGTCGGCGAGAGCGGAGTTGAGGACGGACTCCTGCGCGCCGGGGCTGCCGTGCAGGACGAATCCGAGGACCGTGCTGAGTAGGAGGAGCAGCGGGATCAGGGCGAGGAAGCCGTAGTAGGTGATGAGCGCGGCGAGCAGTCCGCCGCGGTCATCGCCGTACTTCTTGATGACGCCGAGGACCACAGCGGTGGGCCGGTGGCGCTGTTGGTAGCCGTCCACCGAGCGCAGTGTGCGTTCGACTGGGTTCATGCCCTCCTCCTCCGTGTGGCGGGCGCGCGGATCCGCCACGGATCGGGCCCGCGCGGGTGCGTCTGCTCGTTGGGCCGGTCCGTGCGCCGTGCGGGCGTGGGCGGCCGGTCAGCCAGCGCCGGGCAGTCGTGCCTCCAGGTGCCCGGAGAGCACCCGGGTCTCGAACACCGGCTGCGGCGAGGTGGCCGGGCCGCTCGCGACCTCGCCGTCACGCAGGCGGAACTCGCTGCCGTGCCACGGGCAGCGCAGGCAGCCGTCGGCCACCGTGCCGTCTGCGAGCGGGCCGGAGAGGTGGGCGCAGCGCTCCGCGAGCACGTGGCAGCGCTCGCCCTCGCGGACGACGACCACCGGTAGGTCGCCGGCCGTCCTGCGGACGGGTTCGCCCGGCGGGAAGTCGTCGACGGGGCCGAGCCCGACCCAGTCTGCGGGCGCTAGTCGGGACGCGGCGGCGGCCCGGTTGGGGCCGGCGGCCTGTGCGTAGGCCAGGTGGCCGCCGAGGACGCCGCCGCCCGAGATGGCGGCGAGCCCGGCCAGGCCGAGCAGCCGGCCCCGGGCGCGTCGGCCCCGGCAGCGGGCCGCCAGCGAGCCGGCGTACAGCAGCACACCGGTCGTGTTGGCGAGAGCGTGGACCAGGCCGGTGCGGCGTCGCGGCGGGTCGAGCCGGGCCCAGTCCACCCAGCCGGACAGGGCGGTCGGCGCGGCCGTCAGCAGCCCGATGGCGACGAGTGCGTCGGCCGACCGCTGAGCGCCCGGGGTGAAGTCCAGCAGGCCTGCCGAGGTCCAGCAGCCGATGGGCAGTTGGACCAGGCCCGGGTGGAGCGGGTGGCCGAGCCACACGCCGCGCAGGGCGTCGCGGTACGGCCCGAGGGGGAGAGCTTCCACTGCGTCGGCGAGCTTCCCGGAGGGGAGGTCGAGGATCTCCCAGCGCGCCGGTGCGTCGAGCGTGCGGCGCAGTCGGCGGGACCACCGGCGGTCGTGCAGAGCTGAAACGTCCATGCCTGGCGGCTTGCCGGACTCCGGGAGGCCAAACCCCGTCCGGGGCGTGCGTTGAACCGATCCGGGTGCCCGCGCGGGGCCGGACGGGCCGTCGTCGCGACCGTGTATTCGTCAACACCGTTGCGTTTGAGTGTTGAGCGGCAGGTCAAGCGCTGGTGAGTGCCGCAACGGGACGTCCTGATAGATGAACTTGTGGCTGAGACAAGGCGATCATCGGGCGTCGCGTTGCGGGAGAAGTCTGTCATCAAACGAATGATCGAGGTGGCCGGGGGTGTGTCCGCCAGCCCGTGGTACGTCGCCTCCGAACAACTCAACAAATGGGACGGCTGACAGGACCGCTCCGCCCAGCCCCGGGCCCGAGCCAGCCCAGCACCGTTGCCGCCCCCGGCGGCTACACCACCGCGGTCCTCACCCACCGCGGCACACCCGCCCGGTCCCCCTCGGACTGGACCGCGACCGCCGCTGCTCGGCCTGCTGTCCACCATCATCGCTCCCGCCCTGGCCACCACGGCCCTCCGCCGGCCCACCCCCCCCCGGCTCACGCCCACCCGAGCCGTATGGGCGCTGCGCCGCCTTCATCTCGGGCACCCCGGCGACAATCTCGCCTGGCTCACCCTCGGCGTCGCTGCGCTGTGCGTGCGATCGCCGCTGAGACGTGCCCCCCGGCACCCGCGTACGGCGGCCAGCGATCCGGTCAGGGCATGGGTACGGCCTCCAGGCACGGATGAACGGTTCCGTACTCGGCCGGCGCGGAAAGGACTTCCGCGACGGTTCCGCTGATCCGGAAACGGAACAAGCCGGTGGTGTCCTGGTAGATAGGCTCGCGCTCAGGACTCAACTCGTCCGTGAGGTGCACGACAACGGTGCGCGCCCTCGCGTGGGCACCCGGCACGCCTGGCAGGGCGATGGCATAGCGGCGAACAGGATCCACGGGCTCTCGGGTGTAGGTCATGGGTCTGTGATCTCGTGCTGCGGGCCGTCGGCGCGGCGTTCTTCGGCCTCTTCGGGGGTGAAGAGGCCGGTCGTCCCGGTGATCGCGAGCAGGCGCTCGACCCGGATGCTGGCCGCGCTGATCGTCAGGGTGCGGCTGCTGCGGTGCGCGGTGCTGCGCAGGCCCAGCAGGAGGTTGAGACCGGAGCTGTCACAGAAGGTGACCGCGGACAGGTCCAGGTCGAGCCCTGCGTCGCTGGCGTGCAGGGCGCGTTCGAGGGTCTCACCGAGGCCGTCGGCGACGTCGAGGTCGATCTCGCCGCACACCGTCGCACGGGTTCGGCCGCCTACGGTGACCAGCTTGACCAGCAGGCCGTCGGCGATCCACCGGTCGGCGGGCAACGGCCCGCCGGGCCGCGCGGGCGGTGGAGGGTTCGGGGTGGCGGAGCGCGCCACGGGCGGCTTGCCGCTCATGGTCTCCTTCTCCTGCCTGGGGGCACGGGACGACACTTTCAGCGTCTGCCGAATCCCTTCTCACGTCAACCGATACGTGAACGGTAATTCGTCAATGACGATGCGTGTAATCACGCTCAGTGCCACGTTCGGTACCCCGCTGGGGCACGGCGGGCAGCGGCGCGCAGGCGTCCTTCGACTGTGTGCTGGGAGTCGCCGTGCCGCACGGGATGTCCGGTCGACGCCCGTGTGGCCGGTCGGTCAGCGGAGCAGGACGGCCAGGAGTTCGGCCAGTGTGGGGCCGCTGTCGGCGGGGTGGCGCAGTTGCTTGCCGTCGATGACGTGGTAGACGTTCGAGCGCCCGACGCGGCGGTGGCTGAGGTAGCCCTCGGCTTCGAGGTCGGAGATGATCCGCTGGACCGCCCGCTCGGTCAGAAGGCAGCAGGTTGCGATGTCCCGCACTCTGATGCCCGGGTCGCGCGCGATCTGCACCAGGACCCGCGCGTGGTTGGTCAGGAACGTCCACTGGTGCCCGACCGCCGGTCGTTCTTCCACCCCCTCAGGATAGGCCGATCGCGATACGCGGGATGTGAAACGAGAATCACGTCTTCCGCCGACGTGAGGTGCCCGCGGTGGGGGCGATGTGCGGCCGACCGGCGGCCCGAACAGAGTTCCGGCCGCAGGTATGGGCGGGCCGCTATCGGGCACACGCGCGGTCCGAAGAGTTCATCGCGCACGAAGGGGTCGATTCTGATGCTTGTCCTTGTTCTCGTCCTGCTGCTGGCGCTGGTCCTGGGTGGTGCAGGCTTTGCCATCCACATCCTTTGGTGGATCGCGCTGGCCGTCCTCGTGCTGTGGGTCCTCGGCTTCGCCTTCACCGGTGGCGGTGCCGGTGGCCGACGGTGGTACCGATGGTGACCTTCCGTCATGCTGGCGGACCGGGTCCTGCCGACAGGGCCCGGTCCGGCCTGAGAGGGACCGCCTCGGGGGCCGATGGCGCGCAGGCGGGCATGCACGCCGACTGGACGGACGGCGGCCACCCTGGCCACCGTGGCCGTCCGGGACGAGCAGTGTCAGCCGGGTCCGCCCGGGGTCAGGAAAGCGCGCAGGCGCTCGCCCAGGGAGCGCTCGGGTGGCGGTAGGTGGTCGGCCGGCCGGGCGCCTGGTCGCTGGTGTCGGGGTTGGCCGGATGCCAGTTCCTTGGTCTCGCGCGCCCGAGCGGCCAGGGTGCGGAGTTCGGCCTCCGTGGCCACGGCTCGCACGGCTGGGAGGAGCCGGGCTTCCTCGTCACCGGCGTGCCGCGTGACCTCCTCCGCCAGGCAGGCCACGAGACGGTCGAACCGGGGAGAGTCGGCCTGCGTCGGACGGAGTTTCTCCAGAAGGGCCTCCACCGCGTGGTGGTCGGCGAGTTCGCGTGCCACCGCGGCCTCTCCGCCGGCCAGCCGGTCACGGGCGAGCGGGTTGAGGTGCGCCTCCTCGGCGCGTGTGTGCCGCACGGGCTGGTCGGTCAGGGGATCGGCCAGTTCCTTGCGCTGCGGGTCTGCGCTGGGCAGGCCGTTCATCTCACTGAGGTGCACACCGACCGGTGGTCGGCGGTGAGCTGTTCCAGCAGGTCTTCGTCGGGATGCGCGGATTCGTTCCTCTCCGCTCTGTCACGGCCAGGGTGTCGTACTGCCGCCGGGCGGAATCGGTCAGTGTTCGAGTGCGTCGGCAATGCGGTGGAGCACGCCGCTGCCGGACGGACGGCGTGGCGCGCTCTCGCGCACGGCCTGCATCCGCTCGCCGATCTCCTGGAGTTCCTTGCGTCCGAGCGCGGCCCGCACCATCGGGAACCAGGAGCCCTCCTCGTGCTCGATGTGCCGCTCGACCGCGTCGATCAGGACGACGGTCTTGGCGTCGTAGCCCTCATCGCCAGGGCTCATCCGGCTCAGCTCCTCACAGAGCAGATCGGCGACGTGGTGCTCCTCCCGGGCGCGGTCCATGTCCTGCGCGAGGTCGGGAACCTCCTGCCGGATCCTGGGGTAGACCAGTTCGTCCTCCAGGTAGGCGTGGACGGTCAGTGCCTCCACGATCCGCTCGACCACCTCGTGCCGAGCGTCGGCCCCGCCGTCCCCGTCCGCGGACTCCCGGTACTCGCGGAACAGGTGGCGCACTTCCTTGTGGTCCTCCCGCAGCAGGACGATGGCATCGTTGGACATGGCTCGTCTCCTCCTCGGTAGCTTCCCCGCCCGACCGGGCGTCTCCCCAGGCCGTCCCCCGCCAAACACCCCGGGTGCGCGCGCCACTTCCACCGCTCCGGTCGGCCTGGACGCCGCACCCCGGCCCGCAGGTCCTCGGCCGCCCCGACCGTTTGGCCTCCCGCAAACGTTCGGGCCCAGGGCGGCGAACCGCCCGCGCCACTTGCGTACCGTGTTCACGCTGTCCTCCAGCTCCCTGGCGGTCGCGGCGTTGGCGAGCCCGCCCGCCGCCATGGGTACGATCCGGGCCCGCGGCACCGCCAGCGCCTCGGACTTCGCCGAGGCCACTGTCCGCACCAGCCGCTCGCGGACCTGCGAATCGATCGCCACCGCCACCGCCACCGCTGTCCCCGCCCCTCGCCCACCCTCCACGGCCAACGATCACGGCGGGCCGCCGCCGAACCCGGCAGGATGGTCCCGTGCCGAAGAACCCCCCGGAATCGATGCAGCACCACCTGCACCAGCGCCTGAACCGCCACGCGCGCGAATGCTGGCCCCAGGTGGACGCCGTCACGGTCCGCTTCCGTGCAGGATTCGCCTACGTGGCAGCCGAGTTGGCCGGCAAGGAGAGCCTGCCGCTGTGTCGCCTGCGCTTCACCGGCGTACTGCACACGTGGGGCTTCGCCCTCCATCGGGCCAGCAACGACCGCTACCGGGACAACATCCTTCCCAGCGGACTGCCGGCCGGCTCCCCGGAGGAAGCCCTCGACTGCGCAGGCGACCTCTACCTCAACGCTCTTGCGCCGGCTATCCGGGTTCCGGCTGGACTCGTCGTCCTCGTCGGCCCACCAGCCTCGGGCAAGACCAGCTTCGTTCGGGCACTGATCGCGTGCGGGCAGATCGACGTGGAAGCCGTGATGTCCAGCGACGAGATCCGCGCGGAACTCTTCGGCGCCTCACCCGACGAAGCGGAATCCGACGCGGCGGATGCACAGATATTCGAGGAACGCGACCGTAGGATCGTCGCCCGACTCGTCACCGGACACAGCGCAGTCGCCGAGTCAACGAACGTCACGCCGCAGGCACGCGCACGACTCATCGCCATCGCCAGGCGCTTCAACGCCCCAGTGACCATGCTGCGATTCAACCCGGACGTCACCGACCTCCTCCAGCAGTACACCGAACGAGGCCGCACCGACCTCACCGCCACGGACGTCCGCGCCTACGCCGCCATCATGACCCGGGACACCGGTACCGACCAGCTCCGCTCCGAGGGCGCAACAACCGCCCACGATGTCCCCGGACGTGGCCAAGCGACCACACCCGCCGAAGCCGCCGCGCACTTCTCATTCACCGACACATTCGACGTGTCCAGACCAGCTTCCAACACCGCTCCACGAACCTCCGCGGAGCAGCACTAGTAAGCCACAACCTGCTCTGGCCATGGTCCGGCGCAGGCAGGAAGCGGCCCGGCCGCTCGAACCGGGACCGCTTCCAGGGGTGGGTGGGCAACGGGTTCAGCCAGGGGTGATCCGACCGCGCCAGGCACCTTCCTCCCGGCCTTCCCGCTCGATGAAGACGGCCAGCGCGGCGAGGCCGAAACCCGTGGTGGTGCTGAGCACCTGGCCCCGGGAGACGAAGAGCCGGTGCACGGCGGCAGCGCCCTGGCCGGACAGGCCCAGGCCGTCCGTGATCCACTCGGCGATCCCGGTGCCGCGCGCCGGGAAGGCGGCGGCGATGACGATCAGCAGCGGGACGAGGGTCACGAAGAACAGCGCGGCGAAGGCCATCGAGCGCTGGAGCAGTTCGACCGTACGGCCCTGTTCCCACACGCTCCGGGCCACCAGCCGCGCCAGCTGCCACCAGGTACGGACGGGCGGTTCGGCCCGGCCGCGACGGGGCACCTCAGCCGCCCGGGGCGGCGGGCGGCAACGGTCGGTTCAGCAGCACTGGATCCTCCCCGCGCTCAGCGCCGGTTGGCGTGTTGGTCCCGTCAGGATGCCACCCGGCGCGGCCAATTCCATGCTCCACAGCCGCTGCCGGCACCCCGGACTCCGCAGAGCGGGGCCGCGGCGGGCGACGACCATCAGGCCCGGGCGCCCCACCGGAGCCGCGGTGAAGCCGACGGGCCGCGTCCGCGCCGTTCAGCTCTCGTCCTCCAGCCGGATCGCCTCCTCGAGCGATTCGACCGCCTTGTCGGTGTGCCCGCTGCGCTGTTCGAGCAGGGCGGCGGCGATGGAGTCGAGCTTGCGCTGGATGGCGTGCTCGGCGCGCCGTTCGGAGTTCTTGAGCAGAGCGAGGAGAAGCAGCGTCACGGCGGTCATCAGATCGCCGATCAGCAGTTGCCAGCCGAGCGCGAGGTCGGCGGCGTGGACAGCGACGAACGCGGCGACCAGGAGCAGGCAGACGAGGAAGAACACGGGCGAGCTGGTGAAGTTCGAGGCGCGCTCGGCCACCCGCCCGAAGCGGTTGTGGCCGCCGCCCGAGCGCTCGGCCGGGTGTTGGAAGGACATGGGTCCTGCCCGTCCGTCATGGGGCCCGGGTGTCGGCCGCAGGCGGGTGCGGCTCGTCGTCGTCCTCCGGGTCCTCGCCCTTGGCCCGGACGTCCGCCGGAGTGGGCGCCACGATCTCCCGTGTCTCCGCGGACCGTTCCCGTACCTGCTCGTCACCTCGAGGCGTGGTATTCCCGTGGGGGTTGTTCGTGTCGGGGGTGTTCATGACCGGTCCTCTCACAGGTGCCTCCTCCTGACGGAGGGGACACCAGGCGGCTGCCCCGCTTCGCGGGTTCCACACCAGCGGCATCAGGGTGACCGCACCTGCTAAGGCGTTCCACCGGCCCACCGGCCCACCGGCCCGCCGATCCGCTGCTCCGTGGGCCGTCGGTGACGGTTCTGGAGTCATCGCGTGCTCCGCCCGGCCGGTCGTTGCTCAGCGGGCAGCAGGAGGTCGCACTACACCGACTTGCCCGGCCCCGACGGGCGCCAGCCCCAGCGCAGGGCGAGGCGGCTCAGCAGGAGCAGGCCCAGGCCGCCCGCCTCGTCCGGGTGGTGCGGCGGGCGGGGAACTGGCGGGCGCGGGCTGGCGTCGCTGACCTCGATCCGCAGCCGCCCCGTGACGCGGACCAGGACTAGGTCCCCGGGCCCGCCTCCGTGGCGCAGGGCGTTGCCCACGAGTTCGGAGACCAGCAGGACCGCGTCGGCGACCACCACTGGGTCGGCGACGTCGGTCAGGAACGCGGAGGTGAAGGCACAGGTCGCGCGCCGCCCCGGGCCGCGCCGACAGCGGCATGCGCCGGGCCTGCGCTCCCGTGGGAGGCGGACGGGCCGAGGAAGGGCATGATCCGCTCATGGAATCGTCGCCTCCCTCGGCCCTGGGCGGGCACCGGTGGTCGTGGGGTCGCGTCGGTGGGTGCCCTCAGTGACCGAACAGGTGGCGTGTCCGGCCGCCGCGCGGTGCCTCGGCCGGTGTGTCGGTGACGCGGCCGCCCTGGCCGGCGGCACGCTCCTCCGTCGGCAGGACCGCCTCGCCCTCGTCGTACGGGAGGGACTGCGCGGGGCGGGCCGGTCGTACCGGGCGGGCCTCGCGCTGGGTCACCGGTCGCGTGCCCGGGCGGGCAGGGCGCCGGGCACGCCTGGCCATCAGGGCCAGGCCCAGGCAGAAGACCAGGGCGAGCGCGATCCCGGACAGGAAGATGCCCAGGCTGTCGAGTGTCGCCAGGCTGTTGCCCAGGACGGTCGCCTGGTAGTCGGGCCCGCCGGAGAGGTTGTCCGCGATCAGCAGCCCGGCGAAGGCGCCGGACGCCGTCATCAGCAGGAGTCCTAGCAGCAACATGGGGGTCGTCTCCGTTCCGGTCCGGGTCGCCCCTCCGCGAGTCGCGCCTACCCGAGCAGCACCGGCCCTAACGGCATCCGCCGTAGCCGGCTCCGCCAGTGCACTCCGTTGCAGTGCAGGCTGGCGCCGCTCTAGCCGGACGGCGATCGGGCAGGTTCGGCGCCAGCCGAGCGGAACTCAAGCAGGCGGTCCAGGTAGGCCTCCAGGGCCCGCGCTCGGGGCGCCGGCGACGCGAATCGGGTCCTGGAGGGACTCCTCGGCCAGGCGGTCCCCGCAGACGACCAGTCCGTCGACGTGCAGGAGCGGGACGCCGCCCGGGGCAGTCAGGCGGGCGGTGCGCCCCTTGTGTCGCGGGCCGCCGATCGGCACAGGCCCGCACGGGTGTCACCGTCGTCAGCGTCGCCGCCCCCATGGACTGGGGTGCCCCGTTCGACCGCGCCCCCGGGAGCTGATCCCTACCCCGGCGTGACCCTGGCGTGGAGGGTCAGGCCTGCCCGGGGTACGGCTCGGGCGGCGGCGCCGGATCAGGGCCGGGGATCGGGCCGGGATCCGGGACCGGCGGGATCGGCGGCGCCACCGGGTCGGGGCCCGGCTTCGGCGCGGGGTGGGGGAACGGCTCGGTGTCCGGGTCAGGGGGAGCCGGGACGGTCATCAGGGCGGGCACGGCGGTGACTCCTCTCGTGGCGGAGGCGGTGGCCCGAGCGCGTCTACCCAGGGGAAGCGCGATAAACCACCCGAAACATGAATCGGAAGTCGTGTGTCGGGTAGAGAACGCATGACGCGCCAACGGCCTCTGCCTACCGCGTCCGCACCCTCGCCGGGTGCCACGGAGCCGTCGCCCGACGTGACCGGGCACGGGCCCTCCGGAGAACAGCCCGCCACGCGCAGCCGCGCGGGCCGCTGGTGCCTGGTGCCCGCCCCCGATGTCCTGGGGAGGTCAGCCGTGACCACCACACAGCAAACCCACCGCGCCTTGGACCGGCCGGTCGCCCAGCCGCTCACCCCGCCGTCCGATCTCCCGTCCGACTTACCGGCGCGCCCGAGCGACGAGCAGCTGCGCTCGATGGGCAAGTTCGAGGCGCGGGAACTCAGCGACGCGCTGTTCGAGCGCCTGGCCGGGCTCGCCCGCGAGACCCACGCCTACAGCTACGTCCGCGGCACCGTCATCGAGCTGAACATGCCGCTGGTGCGCTACATCGCCGCCCGCTTCCGCCACCGCGCCGAGGACATGGAGGACATCCTCCAGGTCGGCACGATCGGCCTGATCAAGGCCGTCGACGGCTACGACCCGCAGCGCGGCGTCGAGTTCATCACCTACGCCGTCCCCACCATCATCGGCGAGATCAAGCGGTTCTTCCGCGACACCTCCTGGCCCGTCCGAGTGCCGCGCAGCATGCAGGAGCTGTACCTGACCGTTGCCCGCGGCTCCGACCGGCTGGAGCAGGAACTCGGACGCCTCCCGCACCCCGCGGAGCTCGCCGAGGACCTCGACCTCACCGAGGCGCAGGTCGCCCAGGGCCTCGTCGCCGGACGCGTCTACCGCCCCAGCTCGCTGGACGCGCTGTGCGACCAGGACGTCGACGGGACCGGCAGCACGCTGGTCGACCGGCTCGGCTGCTGCGACCCCGCGATCGACCTCGTCGACTTCCGCACCGCCGTGCGCCCGCTACTCGCCGACCTCCCCGCCCGTGAGCAGACCGTGCTCAAGCTCCGGTTCTGGGACGGCTGGACCCAGTCCCGGATCGCCGACCGCATCGGCGTCTCGCAGATGCACGTCTCCCGGCTGCTCAGCGCCACGCTGGCGCGACTGCACGAACAGCTGGAGGACGGTACGGCCCCCGGCTGGGCGGACGAACCCGGGGATGCGGAACCTGCGGTGCTGGGGTGAGATTCCTGGCCGGGCTGGTGCGACCTTGCGGCAGCCTCGCGTCGCGCGGGGTGCCGGCGGGCCGGAGCGCCTCTTCAAGTCCACGTGTACGACCCCGCACCCGAGGCACCCGTTTCCACACGAGCGGCTCAGTTGTCTGCGCTGGACAGGGTGATACGGCGTACCTGGCTGGCTTCGACCTCGACGACGACGGGTAGTGCCGGGCGCAGCCAGTGCACCAGGGACCGCGCGGCGCTGTTGTGCGTGTTGAGTCGTCCGGTGATCGGCGGTCCCAGTTCCGCCCGTTCCCGCCCGGAGAGCTCGCGGCTCACCATCCGTCGGCCGTCGCCGAGTACCACGAGCAGCCGCTTTGGCTCCCCTGACGTGCCGACGGTTCCGACCACCCAGCCTGTCACGTTGACCTGCCCGGACGCAGCCTCAGCAGGGGTGGTTGAGACACCGCCGGTCTCCCTTCGGGACGGGACCGCAATCGTCCCAGCATGCCACCGGAGGCGGGCCGCTGCGAGACCCACACGCTCCGAGGAGTGAACGCCAGCGGTGCCGCTCGGGGTGTGGCCGGCCTGCCGACGGTGCGCCGATCGGGTGAGGTTCGCGGGTGGGGGCCGTCCGGGGGCCGGGGCGGCCCGAATGCCGGGTGTGCGGGCCGCCGGGCGTTTCAGGGTCGGGCGGCGCGCGCCGGGCGGGGTGCCCTCCCCTTCGTCATGGGGTGCCCCGCCCCCTGGGCTGTGACCTTCCCCAAGGGCCGACGGCAGACTCCGGCCGTGGCCGTGGGGCGTCCGTGGTGTCAGACGTGCTGCGTTCGGGTCGCCAGTTTCAGCGCGTGGCGCAGCCCTGGCCGCCGGGCGCGGTCGCGTACGTGTCGTCGGGCGGGCAGCGGTCGCTGGTGCCGGCGAGGGTCTGGAACCAGAGGAAGAGGTTGGTGGGGATGGGGGCGGTGACGCCGGCGTTGGGGTCCTGGGCGAGGCGGGTGGCGGTGGAGAGGTCCTTGCCCTGCTGGATCTTGGCGAAGGAGTCGGGGTTGGTCACGCCGATGACGTAGACGGGCCACCATTCGGGGCGGTCCATGTTGCGGTCGGCGATGATGTGGTCGTGCCCGGGCACGGGCACGTTCTTGAGGGTGGCCGGGTCCTGCCCGAGCGCGCCGGCGATGCGGGAGAGGTCGATCATCATCGGGTGGTCGACGCAGGGACCCGCCGGGCACTGGAGGTTGGTGGGAGCGGGGCTGAACAGCGGGACGGGGATGTACAGGGGGTCGGTGAAGGCCTCCGAGGTGGTGCCCGGGGGCACGTTGTTGAACTTCTGGCCGACCTCGCAGCCGCCGTCGGCGCCGGAGGCGACGGACGGGTCGCAGAAGTAGTTCTGGGTGTAGAGAAACTTGACGTCGTGCCCGTTGAACCAGCCGTCGGTGACGCCGATGTTGCGGCACAGCTCCTCGGGCTCGCCGGTGGTGCAGGGGCGCTTGAGCGGCTGGATGGTGTGCTCGCCGATCGGCGGCGGGCCGAACCCGTCACCGGCGGCCCGGTGTGCGGGGCGGGTGTCGGCGGTGGCGAGGCCGACGGTCGAGACGACGGCGAGCAGAGCGCTGCCCGTACAGGCCGCGGCGCGCGTCAGGCGTCGGCGGGCGGAGGCGGAAAGTCGCATCCGGGGAACTCCTTCATCGTGTGGCCCCGTGCTTCGCGCACGTGCGGAACACAGGGGCGGGAGGCGCCGGAAAGTGGCCGGCGGTCCTCTCATGAACACACGGTCCTGCTGCGGTGCCGCCGCCACACGCCGGACCGTGGTGGCCAGTTGGGGGTGTTTACGCCCAACAGACCAGGCCGGTCATCAGATGGGTTTGACGGCCAGGATGTCGACGGGGCGGATGTCCGGTGCGGTGGCGAGCAGGGCGGGGGCACTCTCCATCACTGTGGGGGCGATGTCCATGAGGGCGGCGGCGATCGGTCCGTTCAGGTGGCCGGTGCGGCCCGCTTCGTCGGTGAAGGTGTCGAAGATCCCGAAGACGGTCGGGCTCTCCCGAAAGGCGAACCAGGTCACGGTCTGTTCCTCGGCGCGGGCCGCGTCAAGGGCTGCGCGCAGGAGCTGCTCGACCTCGTCCGCGTGCTCCGGACGGGCTTCGATGCGCACCAGCAGACCGATGTTCGATTTCATGGACGTACTCTCCGATCTTGTGATGTCTGGGTTGCTGTCCTGGCTTCCGGCTCCCCGGGCAACCGATAGCACGGCGCTCGGGCGCGCTCGCGCATCCGGATCCGTGGCCGGCGTCTTGTTCACCGTCTCGGCCGCGCCTGACGGAGCGTTGCCCAGATGCGTTGGCCGGGACCCAGGGCGCGATCGTCGCCAGCCTGGAGGCGGACTCGTACCGTGCTGGGACGGCGGCAGTACCTCTGGGTGCCCGAGTGCTCGGAGGTACGCCGAGCCGGGCCGGGCCGCCGGGCGCTATTGGTCGCGCCGACGGTGTCCGGCGAGCAGTGCGGTCAGGCAGAGTACGGCGACGGCCTGGGCGCAGGCGGTGAGGGTCTTGTCGGCGAACCAGAGGGGTTCGTACATGTCGGGCAGCGGGCCGTGGGCGCCCACGTCGACGTAGCGGTAGAGCAGGAGGGCGGCCAGTCCGGAGGCGGCGACGGTCCAGGCGAACAGGTCGCCCAGTGGGCGGCGCCACAGTAGGACGAGGGTGAGGGCCAGGGCCGCGGCTGCGGCTTCGGCGCGGAAGAGGGTGCCCTGGCTGATGGTGGCGGTGACGGCGTCGTAGCGGTCGGCGAGGCGGAGGTGGACGACGGCGTCGATGAGCAGGCCGGTGGCGGCGAGCAGCCGCAGGACGGTTTCGATGTTCTGCAGGCGGCGTGCAGTGCGTGCTGTCCGGGGAGCGGGCACGGCTGGAACTGGGTCCTTTCCGGGCTGGGTGGTTCAGCTGACGGTGAGGGTGCCGTGCATGAACTGGTGGATGGTGCAGATGTAGGGGTGGGCGCCGCTCTTCTCGGGGGCGGTGAAGGTGGCGGTGGCGCCGGGGGCGATGGTGCCGGTGTCGAAGCTCTTGTCGTCTGCGGTGAGGGTGTGGGCGGTGGAGTCCTGGTTGGTGACGGTGACGGTGTCGCCGGGGCGCAGGGTGACAGTGGCCGGCTGGAAGGCGAAGTTCTTGATGGTGATGCGGACGCTGCCGTTGACGTCGCTTCGCGAGGGCGGCGAGGTGGCGGTGCCCGAGGGGGATGTGCTGGCGACTGGGTGGCTGGGGCCGGATGAGCTGCTGGAGCAGGCGGTGAGGGCGCAGGCCAGCAGCAGCGTGGCGCCGGCTTGCGCGACCCGGGACAAGGCCATGGCGGCTCTCCGTTCGCGGGGAGGGCGCGCGCCCGGCGGGGCCGTGGGGTTGTCGGCTCCGATCGGTCCGGGCGCGCGCCCGCTCGGGGGTGGGGTCAGACGGTGAGGAGGGTGGGGCTGGCGGCCTTGTCGGTGGGCAGGAAGTCGTCCGGGACGGGGTACTGGCCGAGCACGTAGTTCAGGACGGCCGCGTGCATGGCCTCGACCGGCGCGATGCTGGCCGCGGTGGCGATGCCGGCGGGGCTGGTGACGTTGTAGGTCGCGAAGAGGTAGGTCTGGGCGGCCTGGTCCTCCAGGTCGAGGGCGAGCTTGGCGACGTCGCCGACGGAGGTGGCCTTGCCGAGCGCGGCCAGGGTCTCCGGCTGGTTGGACAGCGGCACGTCGGTGATCGCGGGCAGGCCGGCGCCGGTGAGGACGGCGTTCCAGGCCTTGGCGTGGTCGGCGTGCTGGGCCATCGCGGTGGTGACGAAGGTAGCCACCGCCGGGGGGACGGTACCGAGCTTGCCCGCCTTGGCGGCGTCCAGGGTGGCCTGGTAGGCGCCGACGGCCTGGTTCTCCAGGGCGGTGGCCAGCGCGACGACCTGGAGGTCCCCGGTGTACCTACCGGACGCCGACGCCGAGCCGGGCATCGTGCCGGCCGGGCTGGACGGCGCCGGGTCCTTGACGTCCTTGCTGCTGGAGCAGGCGGCCAGTGTCAGGGCCGCGGCCACTCCGCCCGCGCCGAGCAGGAAGCGGCGCCGGGCCAGCTCGGCCTGGCCGGTGACGCGGATCTGGTCGGCCAGCTCGCGTGCGCTCTCGCGCATGACCGGGAGGGTGGCGCGGTGGGCCTCGTCCATGTCCCTGGTCAGGCGGGCGAGTTCGGCCTCGCCGATGGCGGGCTCCCAGGTGCGGTCGGTGCTCACTTCACGGCCCCTTCGGTGATCGGGGAGGCGTTGTCGGTCTTGTAGAAGGCGTCGGGGAAGCCCACGCTGCCCGCGGCCGCGGGGAGCTTCGCCGGGTCGACCGGGATGGTGATCAGGTCGGCGGCGTTGCCCGCCAGCAGCGCCTGCACGGCCAGCAGGACGGCACGGTGCTGGGCCTCGACCGGGGCGACGGAGGCGAACAGCTTGCGCAGGTCGGCGTTGCTCACCTGGCCGACGTTCTTGGTGTACGTCTGGGCGGCGACGTCCTCCAGCGTGATGGCGAGCTTCACCACGTCGGCCGGGGTCTTGATGGTGGGCAGGGTCTGGTCGACGACGGCCTTGTACTTCGGGTCGGGGTCGTTCTGCGCCTGCCCGCCGGCGGTGGTCGCGGCGGCGTTGAAGGCCTTGGCGTGGGCCTGGTGCTGCTCGGTGGTCTTGGCGATGAACGCGGCGACCGTCTTGTTGCCGTCCTTGATGAACGGAAGCCCGGCGGCGGTCTGGTAGACGCTGACCGCCAGGTTCTCCAGGGACGCGGCGGTCTGCAGCGCCCTGATGTCGTCCGCCGACGCCGTCGCGGACGGGGACGCGGCCACCGCCCGGGCAACCCCTGCCAGTCCTGCGGCCCCCGCGAGGCCGGTGAGCGCGCCGACGCGCTGCCACCACCGGCGGGCCGGCTCCGCGCCCTGCTCGAAATCGGTCAGCGACCCGCGGGTGATCCGCATCGCGTCGCTGTTCAAGTCCTGCGACTGCTCGGTGAGTTCTTCCAGCAGCCGGGTGTCGATGTGCTCGCTGCCCATCATGTCCCGTCTCGGCCATCGGCCCGGCCGAATGCCGGACCCCTTCCTTCCGACCTTCGGGGCCCGCACCGCACCGGCTTGGTCACAGGACCCGAACAGCCCGCGATTCCACCCGTGGGGGTGACTTCACGGGCGCCCGGTCGACGGTGAGCGCCGTGTCGAACCGGGCGCACTCCAGGTCGCGGTGCATTGCGTGGATGGCGTCATCGGGACATGGAGCCGGAGCCGGTCGGCCACCGTCGGGCAGGCCCGGCCGACGGACTCGTGTGCGAACACCGTGGACAGCTGCCCGAGCAGGGCCATGGCCATCGACAGCAGGGCCTGGTCGACGCTGACCACGGTGCCGTGTGCCTGGGGCAGGTGATGGGCGAGCGCGGCGAGCTGGTCGCGCCCGGGTGGGACCTGGGTGCTGCCGGGGCGGTTCAGACGAGGACGAGTGAGCGCAGCAGGTCGACCTCTTCGAAGCCGCATGCGCGCAGGATCTCGCACCGGCGTGTGGCTCGGGGGGCGAGCAGGTCGACCGTGGTGAGCGCCCGGCCGTACCCGCCCGCGTCGACTCGTTCCAACGATCGCCGCAGGTTTCCCCTCCACAGCGTGTCGGGAAGGGGGAACGGTTCGCTGTGCGGTGTGCGGCTGATGCCGCCCGCCGCGGTCACCCACACCGGGGGCGCGGTGCAGCGCTCGGCCCTGTCTGCGTTCCCGGCCTGGCCGGATTGGGGCGGGCGTTGGAACAGGAGCCACTGATCCGCGGTCCGGAAACCGGCGTCGGTGAAGGCGTCGAACGTCACCGGCCGGTCGTGCAGGGCGAGCCCGGGCAGGTGGGGCGGCCACGGCGTGGGTTCGGTGAATGCCGTCACGGCGCTCAGGCCCGCGCTGCGCTCCAGCGCCGCCCGCACCAGGACCGCCGCAGTCACCGGGTGCTCGCGGCAGTGCAGCCAGGCGACGCCGCCCGTCAGCAGGTCCCGGGCGCCCGCCCGGCACAGCGCTGCCGCGCCCAGGACCTGACCGTGGCCATCGTGGGCCACCAGCAACGCCTGGCGTGTCAGGCCGGAGGTCAGCGGGCCGGTTCGCCGAGCCGAGGTCGGGGCGATGCCGAGACAGTCCGCCGCGATCACGTCCTCAACCTGACGAAGGTCCGTCTCCACCGCCGGGCGGACCCATACGGTCCGATCGGTGCGCAGCGCCACCACCATTGCTCTCCCTCGTCCGGCCGTTCCGTACAGGCTGTACCGGTTCTTCGGCACACCTGGTCGGCTGGCCGGGTGAGCAGTCACTGATGCACCCGGATGCCGGACACATCCGAACGAGCCCCGGCCTTCGAACGCTGGAGCCGCCCGCCGGACACGGCAGCCGATCAGGTCGGCGACCCGGCCAGGGGCCCGCACGGCGCGCCGGCGAACACGCCCCGCCGCCAGGGAAGGCCGCCATGGCCACCGGTTCAGCTCCGGCCCCGTGCGCAGCGCGGCCAGCCGCCCCTAGCCCGGAGGCCACGACGAGCGGCACCAGCCACCTTCACGAAACTCGCCGAACTGCTGCTGCGCTTCCCCCTGAGCGCCGGAACGAGTTCGTTCTGACCACCATGCTGGGCCTGCCCTACGAGGACGCCGCCGACGTCATCGGCTGCCCCGTCGGCACCGTGCGCTCCTGCGTCTACCAGGCCCGGAGCGCCCTGATGAGGATGCCCGCGGACGCCGAACGGCAGCCACCAGTCCACTGGGCGGCCTGACCGGGTCCCCGGTCCACCCGGCGGTGGCACTCAGACGGTGTGCCGCTCTGTTCTGGCGGTTGCCGTCCGATGTCGTTGTCGGCGTCACCGACTGGTCGCACCCGTCACCCGCCGCCGAAGTCGAGGCGCCCAGTCCCAGCAGACCGAGCTGCCCGGTGAGCAGCGGTCCCGGAGGTGGTTTGCGACCTCGACTGCGACGACCTCGGACAACCGGGCCGGTGGAGGGGCCGGGACCGCAGGTACGGGGGAGACCTGCGGGCCCGGCTGTTCGGGGCCGCGTTCGTGGCGCGGCGGCCGGACGGGTAGTGGTGCGAGGAAGCGCTCGCTGCCGCTGTGCGCACCCTATAGGCCGAAAAGGAGACTCGACAGGGCTGTGACCTCACCTTTCCATAAAATCATCCCCATGTGCCGGGTCTGGGCACTGGGGTGACCGTCACCGCTTCCAGGACGGGCTGGCGGCCGCCGTCTCACGCTGTACGGGAAGCGTCGAGGGGCAGAACCATGATCGGGCTGGTGGTCGGGAGGAGCGATCCGCCGGCGGGTTCGTCGGTGAGGGCGACGGCGCGGGCGCGGTCGAGGGGGGCGCTGAGGACGAGCGCGCCGTCTCCTGCGGCCAGCAGCCCTGCCGGGCTCATGGCTCCGTCGTGGTCCAGCCACAGTTCGTAGACCCGCCCGGAGGCGGGCTGGGGCAACCCGGCGGCGAGGAAACCCGCCTGGTTGTGGCCGGGTGACCAGACGACGGTCCCGGTGCCGGGCAGGGTGGTGGCCGTAGTGGTGCTGACGCGGGCGTCCGAGGCGGTCAGGAGTTCTCCGAAGACGGCCTGCTGCTCGCGCAGTTGGGTGGCCTGGGTGCGGGCCGAACTTGCCTGGTCGTACTGCTGGTAGGCGAGAACGCCCAGGGTGGAGGCGATGGCGGTTGACGCGGCGAGCGCGAACCGGGGCCAGCGGGTACCGCGGCTGCGGCGCCGCCGTCCGGCGGGTGAAGGCGCGACGGTCCGGGCCCGGGGCGGCAGTTGGCGGGTCTGTTCGAGCAGAGCCAGGACCCGGGGGCGCAGCGAGGGAGGCGCCACCACGGCCTGGGCGGCTCCCAGGCGCGCCAGGGCTGCGGCGAAGCCGTCCACCTCCAGCGCACAGGGCACGCAGGCGGCAAGGTGGCGTTCGAACGCCTCGTTCTCGGCCGGGTCGAGCGCGTGCGCGGCGTACGCGCCGGTCAGCAGGTGGAGGTCGGGGCCGGATGCGGTGGTCATGATCCGGCTCCCAGACAGTCGCGCAGCCGGATCAGCGCGTCACGCAGGCGGGTCTTGACGGTGCCGAGCGGCGCATCGAGATAAGTGGCGACCTCACGGTAGGTGAGACCCCGGTAGTAGGCCAGCAGCACGGACTGCCGCTGGAGCAGTGTGAGCTGGCGCAGGCAGCGGCGGACCTGCTGGTGTTCGAGCGCCACCTCGACCTCCTCCACGACGACATCGAAGTCCGGCTCGCCGGTGGCGGCGGCCGCCTTGCGGTCGCGCTCGGCCGCCGCACGGCAGTAACGGACCCGGTCCACGGCCCTGCGGTGCGCGATCGTCATCACCCACGCCACAACCTCGCCACGCTCCGGCTCATAGCGCGCGGCGCTTCGCCACACGTCGAGCATCACCTCCTGGGTCACTTCCTCGGACTGCGCTTCGTCGCGCAGTACGCGGCGTACGAGGTTGTAGGCGCGGTGGGCGAGGGCGTCGTACAGGTGGGTGTAGGCGTCGTGGTCGCCTTTGGCGACGCGGGCGATCAGCGGTTTCAGGTCGGGCTCGGGGTCGGGCAGGCTGGACAGGCGGGCGACCGTGTTCATGGCCGGATCCGTGCTGCTCGTCCGGTTCGGTGTCCTGACGGCGGTGGTGCGTGGCCGGGTGCGACGCGCATGAGGATCTCCCAGGCAGGGATTGGTGTGGAACGGAGCACCAGCGGGGGCTGACCGTTCCCACCCGGCATTCGGAGCCGACTGTGTGACCGATTGGTCCGCCTTAATCGGCCCGGGCCCGGAGCCGAGGGGCGAGCCCTCGATCTCGACGGGCCTGGGCCGGCGGGCGGTGATGGGCCTGGGTGCCTACCAGTTCCGCGTGCGCCCGTCCGGCCAGGGGATCTCCTGGGCCGCGGGCGAGCGGTCGGGCAGCCGTGCGCGGACGGTCTTTCCGGCGCCCGGGTCGAGTGTCACGTGCAGGCGGCTGCACAGCGCCGCGACCAGGACGAGCCCGCGTCCCGAGAGGCCGTCGCACCCCAGCGGGTGTACCACCGGCAGCTGGCGGCTGCTGTCGCTGACCGTGATCTCGGTGCCGTCGGCACACGAGGTCAGGGTCAGCCGGCCGGGGCCCTCGGTGTGACGCACGACGTTGGTGGCGAGTTCGGTGACCACCAGCAGGACGTCCGCGAGGTGGGCGGGGCGGCCCGGCCGGGTGTGCAGGATGAACGAAGCTGCGAACGAGCGCAGTTGGGGGATTTGGCTCGGGACCTGGCGGAACAGGACCGTCGCGCGGGCGTAGCCGGCCGCAGGGTCGGCGGGGCGTGCTCGTCGGGTGGGTGCGGTGGTGGTGGTCATGGCTTTCACGGCATTTCCACAAGGGGTTCGCCGCCAGCGAGGGCGGCTGGAGGTTGTCGATCGTGGTGGGGGCAGCCGGTATAGCTGCCGGAACGGACAGTGCGCGGCCCCGCGTGCGGGGGCCGCGCACTGTCCGTGATCGGGATCCGGCCCGGTCAGGTCCAGTACCCGTCGTACCAGGCCTTCTCCCAGTGGGCGCTCTGCCAGCGGTTCTCCCACCCGCTGTCGTGCCACATCTTGTACGAGTAGCCGTCGTGCCAGTGGTGATTGCCGTCCCACCAGCCCGGGTGGTACTGGTTCTCCCACCAGCCGGCGTGCCAGACCCTCTCCCACCCGCCGGGGACGAGCTTGTTCTCCCACCCGCCGGGGTGCCAGGTGCCACGGCCCTGCTCGTGCTGCTGGTACCGGACGCTGGAGGAACCGGCCGTGACCGGTGCCGCCGACGCCGACGCAGCGGTCGTCAGCGCCGCGCCGCCGGCCAGCGACACCGCCACTGCGGCCGCCGCCAGCGAGTGCTTCGTTCGGATTGCGCGCATGGCTGTACATCTCCTTCCATGGTCGTGCGGTCAGTGAACGGAGGACGGCGGACCGACCCCGCAGCCGGCCGGCAAACCCGGGCCCGCCACAGGAGATCCGGGCTGAGAGTGCCCTACCGTCAGGGGCAGCGATTCCAAGGATTCGCGCCGGGGCGGAGACCCTGCCGCCTTCCTGCCCTTGATTCGCCACCAGCGGCGAGCCCGGATTGCCCGATCCGAATGATCCTTGTGAGGGCAGCACCGACCGATGGCGGCCGCACCCACCGGCAGGCCGCCGCGCGGGGATCCGCAGAACACACGCAACCTTCCCGCACATCACCCAACTTGTCGCCGCCCAGGCTTTGCTGGCGCATGCGGAGGCCGGCCCGCACCGCCGGTGCGCAACGAAATATGGCCGCCCACCGGCTGGCCTGGACCAGGAGGCCGCCGGCGTGGCGATGTTGCGCCGTCCGGGCGGGGCCGTTCCCTTGCGGCGGCTCGGCTCGTTGGAGAGGTACCTGTTCGCAGCAGGAATGCGGTGCACCGGCCCCTGGCCGGTGCACCGTCCGGTCGTCACCGGCGTGCCTGTCCAGCGCACAGGCCGGGTGGCGGCATCGTTGGGAGATGGTTCTTCCCCGACGCAGCCGTCGTCGTTCAGCCCTGCGCCGCCTCAACGTTCCCGAGGAACGGCTCACCGCGCCAACGATCCCCAGGCCTGGGCCGGGGCCGGAAGCGGGTTGCTGTGCCGGTACCCGTACCAGGCGGGTCCTGCCCGGAGGCGCCGTCGTCATCACGCGCCACCACATGCCCGCCTGCCCCATCTGGCCGGCTCGCTAACGAGCCGGCCAATGGGAATCCCAGTGCGACTTGCCGAACGCCTGCTGCCTTTCGGGTAGGCCATAGCCACCGCGGCGCTGCTTACGGGACAGCCGTAGGGTCGACGCTGGGCGGCATCATCGAGTCGGCCGAGCCGACCGTGGACGCCGAGCCTGCGGCCAGGGTCCGCGCGCCGGTCGCCGTCCATGTCCGCGGTCGCGATGACTTCCTGGTGCTCCTTGACTGCCTCTGTCTGACCGCACCGCCGGAGTAACCCATGGCCAGCGGCCACGACACCGTCCACGCCGGACCGGAATTGCTGAGCGTCCCCGACCCCAGAAGCTCTGATATCTCCTCCACCGTGCCCTCTGGCCCGGGCCGGTGTGAGTTTCGGTCGGACACGGCAGCGTCCGGATCGCAGAGTCCTGTCGTCACCTACGTACAGGCCGCGTTACCTGTGGGCCGGTGGTGAACCAGCCTGGCGCGGTCGCATCACGCCGGACACCGGAGGGCGCGGGCCGGTGGACCTTCACCCCGTCTGGGTGAGGTCGTGGGTGGCGGCGACTTCGGTGGCGATGTCGACCAGGCGGGGCAGGGCGGGGTTGGTGCTGCCGGGACGCCAGATGATGTCGGTGGGGGCGTAAGCGGCGGTGAGGGGGATGAATACGACTCCGGTGCGGCGCAGGTTGTGGGAGGACTGGGTGAGACGGGTGACGCCGAGACCGGCGGCGACCAGGCCGAGGAGGTTCTGCGGGTTGGGGTCGGTCTGGACGATGTTGGGGGTGAAGCCCGCCGTGCGGAAGTGATCGTCGTAGGCGCGGTGCCAGGGCTCCCAGGAACTGGGCGGGGTGAGGACCCAGGGCTCGTCCGCGAGGTCGCGCAAGGTGAGTTCGGCACGGTCGGCGAGGGGGTGGTCCTCGGGGAGGACGGCGCAGACCGGTTCGCGGACGAGGGTGCGGGACGCGATGCCGTCGACGAGGGGAGGGCGAGTGAACGCGGCGTCGTAGCGGCCCTCGAGGACGCCCTCGACGAGGGCGGCGATGCCCGCGGACTCGGTGGTGACCTGGACGTCGGGCAGTTGCGTGCGCAGGGCCCGGATCACCGGGGGCAGCAGGTGGTTGGCCACGGTGGTCAGGAAGGCCAGGCGCAGCCGGCCCACGTCGCCCTCGCGGGCGCGTTGCAGGACGGCGAGGGCCTGGTCGGCACGTTCGAGGACGGCACGTGCCTCGGGGAGGAACACCGCTCCGACGGCAGTCAGTCGGGTGCCGCGGTGGTCGCGTTCGAAGAGCCGAACGCCCAGATGGCGTTCGAGCGCGGTGATCTGTTGCGACAGGGACTGCTGGGCGATCATGAGGCGTTCGGCCGCGCGGGTGAGGTTCAGTTCCTCGGCGACGGTGAGGAAGTAGCGCAGTTGCCGCAGCTCGGGAGGGGTCACAGTCCCCGACTGTAGCCGCGGCAGGAAGCAGGTGTTGGATCACGGCCAAGGCCCGCGGACATGCTGGTGGCTGTCCGGGGAAACGACCGGTTCCCCACCCCGACAAGGGAGTTCACCGATGCCCGACAGCAGCGCCACCACGAGGTCCGACACCGTCGCGACCGCCACCTCGAACGCAGCGGCCAACAGCCGGGTCTGGCTGGTCACGGGATGCTCCAGCGGCTTCGGCCGGGAACTGGTGCGCGCCGCCGTCGCGGCCGGCGACCGGGTGATGGCCACCGCACGCCGTCCCGAAACCCTGGCCGGCCTGGCCGACGAAGGCCACGGCCGGGTGAGCACCACCGCCCTCGACGTGACCGACCCGGCCTCCGTACACGCCGCCGTCGAGGCGACCCTCGCCGTCCACGAGCACATCGACGTCGTCGTCAACAACGCCGGCAACCTGGTCCTCGGCGCGGTGGAGGAGTTCACCATGGACCAGCTGCGCACCCAGATGGAGACCCTGTTCTTCGGCGCGGCCGAGGTCACCAAGGCCGTCCTGCCCCACCTGCGCGCACAAGGCCACGGCACCATCGTCCAGATCAGCTCGATGGGCGGCCAGACCACCTTCCACGGCTTCGGCGCCTACCACGCGGGCAAGTTCGCCCTGGAAGGCCTCTCCCAGACCCTGTCCGGCGAACTCGCACCCCACGGCGTGCAGGTGATGCTGGTCGAACCCGGCGCCTTCCGCACCAACATCAACGCCGCAAAGATCCCCGTCCCGGAACTGGACGCCTACCAGGACACCGTCGGCGCCTTCCGCGCCCATGTCGACTCCATGCAGGGCCGCGAACAGGGCGACCCCACCAAGGCCGCCACCGCCATCGTCACCGCAGTCCACAGCGGCAAACCCCCGCTGCGCCTGGCGCTGGGCGGCGACGCTGTCGACGGCATCCGTGCCCAGCTCGCCTCCCGGCTGCGGGACGTCGCCGACTGGGAGGACCTGAGCCGGTCCACCGACGCGCACTGACCCACACGCCCAAGGTCCGCCGCACAGGTCCCGCCGAAAGGACGGCCGCCACGGCGACCGGGTCCGGCGGGGTGCCGGTCTCGGACGGCCCGTTCCCGCCATCAGGTGACACGCGTTGGGCCGACAGGCTGGTTCTGCTCATGCCGGTGCGCCTGCGGCGCGGCGTGTGTCGCAGGCTTTCGGATGAGATTCGAGCCGTCTCGCGAGGATCCGGGGTTGTGGGTGAGCGACGTCACGTCAGTTACGGCCGGCCCGGTCACCGGCTCGGCAAGCCCGCTGACCAGGCCAGGCCGGTACGAAGGACGGGCGGCGCCTGGCGGCCGGGGCTGGGATTCCGGGCCCTGGGAGCGGGCTCTCGTTCCTGGGAGCGCTCCGGTGCTCCTGCGGCGCGGTGATGGCGTCCTCGTTCCCCTGGACATCCGGCGCTGGCGCGAGCCCGCCGGCGGCGGGGACCTCGGCGTGCTACGGCGCTGCACCGGAAGCGTCCTGGACGTCGGCTGCGGGCCGGGCCGGATCGTGAGAGCCCTGGCCTCCTCGGGCCGCAACGCCATGGGAATCGATGTGTGCCCGTCGGCGGTGGCCCACACCATCAGCTGGGGCGCCCACGCGGTCGTCCGGTCGGTCTTCGAGCACGTGCCGCGCGAGGGCGCGTGGGCAACGGCGCTGCTGCTGGACGGCAATGTGGGCATCGGCGGAGACGTGGCCGGGCTCCTGCGGAGGGTCGCCTCCATCGTGCGGCCGGGCGGCCTGCTCCTGGCCGAGGCCGCCCCCGACGACGTGGACGAGCGCCACCTCGTGCAGGTCGTCGACGCCCTCGGCCGAAGCGCCCCGTTCACCTGGGCGAGCGCGGGCGCCGCGGCGCTGGCCCGGCATGGCCGGTCAACGGGCTGGACCCCCACCGAGGAATGGACTTCGGCGGGCCGCGTCTTCCTCGCGCTGCGCCGAACCGCCGCTGGCGGCGCCGCCCCGGCCAGGCCCAGCGCCGCCCGGCCGCCCGGCCCGCGAGCGGCGGTCAGCTGGACGTGTCCTTGGCCACCTGGTGCCGTCCGCGCCACATGACGGCCGTCAGCACAGCCGCGGACGCCGCGAAGAACGCGGCGGTGAGCAGCAGCCAGTTCCCGAGGAAGCGGTCGGGGTCCAGGGTGGTGGCAGGACGGTAACCGGGTACGCGGCGCAGGATCAGCGGGTACCAGACCACGAGCAGGAGCAGCGACAGGTAGGCGGGGACGCGGACGTAGTTGACCCCGTGGAGGTGGTCAGTGCGGGACTGCGCGCTCCGGCGTGCGAGCAGGGCCTGGGTGGCGCGGTCGGTGAGGCTGTACAGGGGCAGCAGGACGAGGTCGTGCAGGAGGGCGGCGGCGACGAACCAGATCGCGACGCGCAGCGGGTCTCCCCTGAGGAGCCGCAGCCCGGCGTACACGGTGAGGGCGAAGGAGCACAGGACCAGCAGGAGGTGGAGGGGGGAGGCGCCGTAGCGGCGGCGGAAGGTGCGAGTGCCGGGGGCCTTCACCGGGCGGCTCCGAAGGTGAGACGGGTGACCCATTTGGTGTTGTGGACGCCGGGGTTGGCGGGCACGATGATCCGGGCGGGGTAGCCGTGGTCGGGTGAGAGATCGGCTCCGTTGACGCGCAGGGCGAGCAGGGACTGCGGGTCGCGGACCTGGTTGTCGCGCAGGACCGTGGAGGCGAAGGATCCGCCGCGCTCGACGGATTCGACGAAGACGTCGGGCGGGTCCCCGGTCAGGCCGACGAGGGCGGCGAGGTCGGCCAGCCGCACCCCGCTCCAGTGTTGGTCCGGGGTGGACCACCCCTCGACGCAGGCGATCGGGAGCGCCGCGCTGCTCTGAGGAAGATCGCGCAGCTGGTCGAGGGTGAGGACGCGTTCGCGGCCGGGACCGCGGACGGTAAGCCGCCAGTCGGGGCCGATGTCGGCGGGGCGGATGCCCACGTCAGCCGCTGACTTGTTGATCTGGAAGCCGTTGGGGCCGGGGGCGGGTTCCTGCCCGTGCGGGGCGAGCAGCGCCGTCGAGCGCCACCACCCGCCGATGCTCTGACCGGCCGTCACCGCGAACAGGACCAGGGAGCCGGCGCCGACGGTGGCGAGCGCACCGCGACGAGAGAGGGTCGCGGGCGCGGGGCGGGGAGTCACGAGGCCGGAGTCGTCGGGCGGCTCGGGGACCGTGCATGCTGTACCCGTGCGTAGTTCGGCGCGCAGGCTCCGGCCGCGCAGGGCGCGGATCATGACCGGGATGCGGAAGCACGTGTGCACCGCGAACGCGCCGATGAACACCCAAGCGCCGTAGAAGTGCAGCGTGTAGAACGAGCCGGGGAAGATGTAGTGCAACTGGATGTTGAGGACGCCGGTGACGAACTCGAACAGCGCACCACCGACCAGCAGCAGCAGCGACAGGCGGTCCAGGGCGTGGGCGGGTGAGCGCAGCGGAGGCCAGGAGAAGAGCCGGGGGATCACCGACCAGAGCTTCGCCAGCAGCACCGGGACCAGCACCACACCGAGCGTGACGTGGACGCCCTGGTTGAGCCGGTACAGCCACACGGGGCGCGTCGGCCAGGCGAACAGGTAGAAGCCGAGCCAGCCCTTGTCCGGCGTCTGGTCGTTGACCGCCGCCAGGTCCGGATTGTAAGCGGCGTAGGACAGCAGACCGGTCACGAACATCAGCGGGATACCGGCCAGCAGGACAAGGCCGAACACGGAGGTCAGCCAGGGCCCGCGCAACGGGCTGCGCCAGAACTCGGGCCGGGTGGGGCCGGGCGGCGCTGCGCCGGAGGCGAGCGTTGTCCGGAGCGTGGAGCGAAGGTGGGCGGTCCGGGCTGGCCGCGGGTGCTTGGCGGTAGGCCTCTTCCCTGGGCGATGTCCGTCGTTGGGGCTGGGTGAGGTATCCGCTGGCGGCGCAGCCGGCGGGGTGTCCGTTGGAGGCGCTGGCTGCGGTGGTTGTGTGGGGCTGGGTTCCGGTCGCGCGTCGGGCGGGGGCTGGCGAGGCCCGGTTCTGTCGTGGTCGTGCTCGGGGTCGTCGATGGTGGCGCTCCTTCACACCTGTGCACCGGTTGCGGGGGCTGGCTCTGACGCTACGGCCCGGCTCGGGCGGAAGCCCGTAAGCGCCTCCCTCGGGAACCGGAAACCGGCAGGTCGATGACCGTTTGGCCGTGCACACGGTGCAGAAGCCGGTGTGCCGACGCCGATGACATGGGGATGCCCGGCGGTCTCGACACGGCCACGGGAGTGACTTGGCGTGACTTCCGGTGGCAACGTGCTTGGGCGCGGGCGTGGTGTTGTGGCCCTGGTCGCCCCGCAGAACCTCAGCCTCGGCGAGAAGAGCTTCGGCGTCGGTATCGGCCTCACCGCCTACACCCTCGGGATGCGGCACGCGTTCGACGCGGACCACATCGCCGCCATCGACAACACCACGCGCAAGCTGATGCACGAGGGCAAACGGCCGCTGTCCGTGGGGTTCTGGTTCTCACTGGGCCACTCCAGCATCGTCTTCGGCCTCGCCGCGCTGCTCGCCTTCGGCATCAAGGCCCTGGCCGGGCCGGTCGAGGACGACGGCTCGCAGCTCCACAACGTCACCGGCCTGATCGGCACGACCGTGTCCGGTACGTTCCTCTACGCGATCGCGGCCGTCAACCTTGTGATCCTGGTCGGGATCTGGAAGGTGTTCCGGCAAATGCGCGCCGGCCTCTACGACGAGAGCGCGCTGGAGGAGCAGCTCAACAAACGCGGCCTGATGAACCGGCTTCTCGGCCGGGTGATGAAGGCCGTCACCAAACCCTGGCAGATGTACCCCGTCGGCCTGCTGTTCGGCCTGGGCTTCGACACCGCCACCGAGATCGCCCTGCTGGTCCTCGCCGGCACCGGCGCGGCCTCGGGCCTGCCCTGGTACGCGATCTTGTGCCTGCCCGTCCTGTTCACCGCCGGCATGAGCCTGCTCGACACGATCGACGGGACGTTCATGAACTTCGCGTACGGCTGGGCGTTCTCCAAGCCGGTCCGCAAGGTCTACTACAACCTCACCATGACCGGCCTGTCCGTGGCCGTCGCCCTGATCATCGGAACGGTCGAGATCCTCTCCTTGGCGGCCGACAAGCTCGACCTGCACGGGGCGTTCTGGGACTGGGTCGGCGGGCTGGACCTCAATGTCGTCGCGTTCGTCATCGTCGGCCTGTTCTTCGTCACCTGGATCGTCGCGCTCGCCGTCTGGAAGTTCGGCCGCATCGAGGAGAAGTGGTCCGCCAACGTCCGCCCCAGCCAGGACTCCACCGGCTGAACCAGCCTGCCGCAAACTCTCACGGGCCCGGCCCCCGGCTCCCGGGGACCGGCCCATACGGCTGGTCGCGCCGGGCCTGCACGTTCACCGGCGCAGCCGGGCCACCACCCACGGAATACTGCGTCCGGTGCGGGCCGCGAGCCCGGACAGGGTCGCCCCACCCGAGCGCTGCTCACGCAACCAGGCCACGATGTCGTCGGCGCCGACCCGCCGAGCGGTCTCGGTGTCGTTGGAGGCCACACGTGCCTGCTTGCCCGTGGGTGAGTTGCGGCCGACAGCGCGAACCACGATCCCGTGCAGGCGCAGCAGGTCCCGAAACCGCTCGTTGCCCACCCCCAGCGCTCGCGCGGCGGCCTCCTGACTGAGATCGCCGTCGATGTACAGGGCACGCAGCGCCTGCTCAAGGCTACGGTGGCCGAGCGCCGCGACCCGTTCACCCAGCCGCGCAGCAGCAGCGTCCGACTGGGTCCGGCGGCCGGCTGCGAGCTTCTCCAGCCGCTCACGGGCCAGCTGCGCGGAGGCGCCGTGCTCCTCGAAGGAACGCCGCGCCTCACGCAGCAGATCCCCATTGCGCGCCATGGCCTGGCCGGGCTCGAAGTGCGCCCGCATGCGCGACGATGCCTCAAACGCGGTGCGCTGCGTGGAGGAGCGGGCGCGGGACAGAGCGCGGGCGGCCAGCGGCCGCGAGCGCATCAGCCCGAACCGCGCCCGGTACTCGTCGGCTGTCAACCCATGGGCCCGCAGGTGCGATCCCAGGGAACGGTAGCCACGGCCGCACAGGTGGCAGAGCACCAGGTCGGCTTCCTCGTCGCGGATCAGCCGCCCGTGGTCAGGGTGTGCGTCGTTTCGCTGCCGCGTCATTTCGGCCCCGCGGCAGCAGACGGTCGCACGGCACGCGTGGCCGGAGGGAGGACGGTCAAGCCCAGCCCAGCAGCGGTGGCCCGCGGCGCGCCCTCGTCGGGTACCCGCGCCCAAGTGAGCGCGGTGTCGCCGGTCGTGGCGTGCGCGCCGACCTTCGTACCGCGCACCGGCAGCATGGCGGTGACCACCGGGATTTCCGGCGGTGCGGGGCAGAGCGGACACGGACCCGTGGCTGGACCGCTGGTCATGGCAGGGCTCCTCGGCGGTGTCATGGGCGCAGGGACGGCGCGCTTCTGAACCACGACCGCTCGGGGGCCACGCGCGTCGACCCCGTCTTACTGCACATAGATCGCAACTGCAACATCTCGGCAGATATGGGTGGGGTTGGTGTCGGGAGCGCAGGCGGTGTCAGGGATCGAGCCGAAGAGCGACAAGACTGATGCCGGGCTGGTGCCCGACGGCGTTCCTATCGGCCACGCGGTGGCGTCGGGCCCGGACGGGCACGCCACGTTGCCCCTGTGGCGCAGGAGTCCGCCGCACGGGCGGCCCCTGACCATCCTGGCGTGCGCCCACACATCGCTGTGGGAGGTCTCGCTCGAGCATCTCCGTACGATGATCGGCGGCCTGCCCGAGCACCGCGCCCGCAGCGTTCAGGTGGCTCTGCGCGCCCTGTCCCGCGCGCTCACCCTGCCCACAACGCGCCGCCCGCCCCGTCCCCTGCCTCCGGACCGGCTCATCGGACTGCTGGAACGGGCGGCCACGCCGACCGGGCCGCCGTCCCCGCCCTCACCGCGATCCACGCCGTCGGCGTTGAACAGCTCCTACACGCCCACCTCGACCTCGCCATCGGCCGCCTGGCCCTGAACCTCGGCGGCCCGGCCCGGCCCAGCCCGCACCGTCATCCTCGACGAACTCACCTTCACCCTGCTCCAGCGGATGCTGCGCGAACGCCACCGCCGCTGGCCGATCTGCCCCAACCCCTACCTGGTCTCCAGCCGAGTTACCGCCGCCGATGCCGCGGGCCGGCCCGCCATCACGACCTTCTTCGTCGGCCCCAACACCGCCGCCGGAGCCTCGGGCCAGTGCCTGCGCCGCGACCGCATCCTCGACGAGGCCCGCCACACCGGCGACCCCGTCCACCTCATGCACCTGTTCGCGCTCTCCGTTGCCACCGCGATCGCCTACACCCGCCCGCCCACCCCGAACGCTTCACCATCGACCCCGCCCAGCCGTCGGCCCCGTGACGAGCACGGGCGATAACCGGGCAACGGGGCTTCGCCGGACGCCATCGACCGCGGGTGCCGCCCTTCCGCAACCTAGCGACCGGCCCGGCTCTGCACCGCTTGGCTGATGGGTCGGCATGTCGCTTCTCGTTCAGCGGTGCAGCGCGTGCGCGGTTCCGCCCTCGTGGATTGGATGTGTCTGACCGTTCGACGACAAAGGATTAAGGACGCAGGTTGTTCACCAGCACCAGAAGGACCCCGGCCACGGGCGCCAGGGCCACGAGTGTCAGTGCTGTTCGCGGTGCGGTGATCGGTGCGACCGTGTTAGCCACCACCGCCTGGTCGCTGTGGCTGGCGCCGGCCGTCCACGCCGTCCAGGCGTCCGCCCCCGCCTACTGCACGATCGACACCTCCACCGGCACGACCACTATCGTCTGCCCCTACGTCCTCGCCGAGGACACCGTCCAGGCCGACGACGCAGGCGACACCATCACCATCAACGGCACCAACAGCGGCACCATCCGAGGCGGTGCGGGCGACGACACCATCACCATCACGGGCCCCAGCGGAGCGCGCGGCTCGAACGGGGCCGCCGGCTCCAGCGGCGATAACGGCGGTAACGGTGGGGATGGCATGCCCGGTGGCACAGGCGGGACGGCGAACACCGGCACCGTCGATGCCGGTACAGGCATCAACCGCATCACCCTGCGCGGAGGAGATGGCGGCGCTGGCGGTGATGGTGGCACGGGCGGGGAAAGTTCGAGCGGCAGAGGAACCAGCGGCAACGGCGGAAACGGCGCCATCGGCGGCAACGGCGGCACCGCCAACACCGGCCAGGTGAAAACCGGCGGCGGCACCACCATCCTCACCGGCGGCAACGGCGGCGCAGGCGGAGCAGGAGGCTCTGGCGGCGGCAAATCATGCGGAAGCTGTGGCGGTGCCAGAGGCAACGGCGGAAACGGCGGCAACGGCGGGATGGGCGGTGACGGCTCGTCCGGCCCAGCAGCCACCGAAACGATTCGGTCCGCAGGTCCTGGCGAAATCCGGGTCACCGGCGGCAGCGCCGGCGCGGGCGGCACCGAAGGAATCGCCGGCGGGTCGACCGCGCCGAACGGCACCGCTGGGCGCGGTGGAGACGGCGGGGCAGGCAACCGGAGCTCCCAGATCACCGCCCCGCCCGCCGCGGTCACCGCCAATGGCGGCATTGGCGCGGACGAGGGTTCCGGAGGGGCGGGCAACACCGGAACCATCATCAGCGAGACCACAAGCACCACGGGTGGCAACGGCGGCAACAGTAGCCACAACCGAAAGCACGGTGGCGACGGCGGGGCCGGGAACAGCGGCAAGATCAACGCCAGCGCGAGGGTGCTGGCCACAGGCGGGAACGGCGGTGAAGGCTCATCCGGGCTACACGGACCCGGGACAGCCGGCAGCGGAGGCGCAGGCAACACCGGCATGATCGACGCACCGGACGTGCGCGCTGCCGGCGGCCACAGCGCCCTCGCTGACACCGGCAGCCCCGGAGGCGATGGAAACACCGGCACCATCACCGCCACCACAACCATCACCCTCATCGGCGGAACCACCGGCGTACTCAGAGGGATGGGTGGAAGCGGAAACAGCGGTACGGCCACCGCTCCCGGAGTGACCGTCACCGGCGGCACCGGCGGTACCAGCGGCATCGGAGGCGATGCGAACGCCGGCACCATCACCGCCACCACCTCCATCACCCTCACCGGCGGAACCGGCGGTCCCGCCGGCCCCAGTGGGGTCGGCGGAACCGGCGGTAGTGGCAACAGCAAGCGCGTCCTCACCACCGGCACCGCCACCCTCACCAAGATGACCGGCGGAGCGGGCGGACCCGACGCACCAGGCGGGAACGGCAACACCAGCACCGGTACCTTCACCGGCGGCCCCGGTGACGACGTTGTCACCGCCTCCCGCGGCACGGGCACGGACACCGCCGACGTCGTCGGTAACGCCGGCACCATCGACGGCGGTGCCGGCATCAACGAGTGCACCATCCGGGGCGGGAATACCGGCACCGTCAAGAACTGCTCTCAAATCCTCGAACCCTGAGCGAGCAACACTCCTCCTCCGCGGTGGATGGGTGTTTCGTTCCTGTCCCTGGGTTCTGGGACGAAAGACCCAGTCAGAGGGTCATCCCCCTGGCGAGGAGGTCCATGGTCCGGTCGACGAGGTCGTGCAGGTCTTCCTGCTGGCCGCCGCTGACCCACTGCCACAGGGTCTCGTCGACGGCGGCCATCACGGCGACGCAGATGACGCGGACGGGCAGGGAGTCGGCGGGGTGTCCGGCGCGTTCGGCCAGGACGGCGGCGAGCATGTCCGCGTCCCGTGCGGCCTGTTCGGCGGTGCGGCCGCGGATCACGGGGACCTCGCGGACGAGGCGGGTGCGCTGGACGAGTTCGGTGCGGTCGGTGGCGTGGAGGTGGTCCAGGGTGTCGAGGACGGCGTGGCGCAGGGATTCGAGGACCGGTTCGCCGGCGGGGCGGGACCGCAGTCCGGCTGCCAGGAGCGGGTCCTGTTCGTCGGTGAGGACGATGTCCTCCTTGGTGGCGAAGTAGCGGAAGACGGTGCTGGGCGAGACCTCGGCGGCGGCGATCTCGACCCGGGTGGCCGCGTACCTGTTCTCGGCGAACAGGCGGTAGGCGGCGCGGCGGATCGCCTGCCGGGTCCGGGCTTTCTTCCGTTCCCGCAGCCCGGACCGGTCGCCGGTGGTGTCCGTGGCGGGTGTGACCTCACCCGCGTAGCACCGGTCTGCCGTCGTCGAGCAACCCGGGCCACTTCGGGCAGCCGATGACAGAGAAGCCGCGCTGCGGCCATCGGGGACAAGTAGCGCGAGGAGACAGTGGCAACCGTCGTCCTCTGTCCCGGCTCACTCGGCGCACCTGATGACAGGTAGCGCGCTTCGGCACACCTGCACGGTCAGGGGCGCACTCGCCGACTCATCCCACGGCCTGCAGGTGGTGCTATGCCCAGAGAACGACCCCGTACCGCAGCAGCGGCGACCGAGCACGGCTGCCGGTGGCGAACCCGCCTTTGCACGGCACCGGAGCCGAAACTGGCTCCAGCGGGTTCACCGCACCGGTTCGCCCGGATCCTGCGAACCCGCTGGCTTCGGCGAACGATGATGCCGTCGGCCACCGCGTGTGCCGTGGGCGGGCCTCTGCTCAGCCGGGGTGCGGACCCGAGCTCGCCCGGATCGACCTGGTCGTGTACTCGCCCCAGTGAGTGGGCCTCGGCCTCCGCACGTTGGTCGTGGCCACGCGCTCGCAGGCGCCGACGGTCGGGTCCGTGCCGATGATGAACTCACCGGCCGCGCCGCCGCGTCCTCGTCGACGGCGTCCGCCGACGCAGTGGCGGAAACGGCGGCGGACGCCCGTTCAACGGGGCGAGAGGGCCCGGGTCAGTGAGGCTCCAGGTTGCCCGCCTCCATTTTGTTCTTCATCGCCAGGATCGCGGTCATCGGCACGCTGAGCTGCAGACGGTCGGCCACGATGCCGGCAGCCCGGCCGATCGGCTCGCCATGGAAGGCGGCCGAGAACTGCCCGAGCAGGGCCACGCCCAACTCCAGCAGAGCCTCGTCCACACCCACACTGTTTGAACCCTTACCAGGCACTGCCGGAAGCTCGTCGACAAGGGCCGCGAGCCTGTCCCGCTCACTGCGGTCAAGTGCTGTTGTCATACGGACGATCCTCCGAGCCTCCCAACGTCCCAGCAACACGGTCGCGTCCGTCCGGCTGGCGACACCACTGCCCCATGCGTCCCATCGCCGTTGTGCCAGGCCGGGGATCCGGACGGGCACTCAGGTGGTCCGCAGGTCGCGGGCCGCAGGGATCAACCGGCGATCCCAACCGCCCGTCAGTAGCTCCCACACGGGATCCGGCTGCCCGGGCACCGTCCGGCCGTCTGCCTGCCACAAGAGCGCCAACTCCGAGTAGATCGGCACATCGGGAAAGTGCGGGACCGTACTCACAACTGGCCCCGGAGGGATCGCAGGCATCGTCACACCTGACCCAACGACGGTGCCGGGACGTCAGACACCTCACGACGTCAAGCCGCCAAGTCCGGGCCCTTGGGCGCGGGCTCGGTGCTCGAACGCCTCGCTGGCGGTCAGGAGGGGTCTGTGGTGTGGTGACGGGCGAAGTCCCATGGGTCGGGTGCGTTCGTGGCCGCGTATTCCGACGCGATGCCGAAGACGATTCCGAAACCCGGGCACTCCCCCGGCCGAACAGGTGCTTGAGGCCCCAGGCGAGCCGTGTCTGTCCGTCCCGTTCAGCCAGCTCATGCAGCATCCTTCCGACGCCGGTCAGCGCGTCTGCCGCGGCGGGCCGCAGCGGGATCCGTTGGGTGTCCCCCAGATCCCAGTCCCGGATCGAGGAGTAGCAGCCGTAGTCGCCGATCGCGACCGTCACGGTTGCGCGGCAGTGCGGGCAGGCGACGGTGTAGAAGGAGTCGGTGAAGTCGTCCAGAGTCCCGAACCACAGGGGCTGGCGATCGAAGGCGAGTATCGCCTGCAGCAGGCCGAGATAGACTTGACTGTCCTGGCCGGGCGCCAGGCGCGCGGTGGCCAGGTTCCGTAGCCGGGCCAGGGTCGGCTCCTGGCGGGCCACCTCTTCGTCGGTGCCGTGGTGGTCTTGGAGCAGGCCGCCCGCGATGGCGCCGGCCAGGTCGAGCGCCCAGTGCCCGGAGGCGCTGTTCCCGGCGATGTCCGCCAGCCGCGGAAGCGCGGCAATGCTCGCCGAGGAGATCGCCCCCTGATGGCACAAGCGCCCCCAGAGTAGGTCGATCGCGTCCTGATCACGATCGGCTGCCCGTTCCAGCAGCCCGGGTATCGCAACCGACGCGCCGTACACATCGCGCAGAGCGGACCAGTCGATCATCCGGCGATTCAAGCACACCGCCGATGGCCGCCGTAGATCCTGCTACGCCGCTGCTGCAGCGAGTTCCTGCGGGGCCGGGAACGCGGTCTGCCCATCGAACAGCTGGCGGCTCTTGAGGCAGTGGTGGAGCTGTGCGGGCAGGCGGTTGAATGGGTTGGGCTGGCGGCGGAACCTGGGCTGATCGCAGGATGGCAGCCCGGTCGAGTCCTACCGCCGGGGAGCGAGTTAAAGGGGTTCACACCGGGTGGTGGTTCTACCGCCTCCCTGGCCTTGATCCAGTCAGCGGGTGTTGGTGAGGGCGGCGAGGTCTGCGCGGGCGCGGGGTGCGTGGAGGGGGTTGAAGGAGGGGTCGGTGGCGAGGGCCTGGCCGAGGTGGGTGCGGGCGGCTTCGGTGTGTCCGAGGGCGCGTTCGATCTCGCCGTGGTGGTAGAGGAACACGGCGTTGTGCCAGCCGTGGTTTTCGGCCTGTTCGGCCAGGTCCAGTGCTTCCTGGTCCGCGCCTTGGCGGTGCAGGGCCCAGGCGAGGGCGTCGGCGACCAGGACGTTGTGGCGCCGTTGCCATTCGGCCCGCAGCAGGCGTACGGCTTCGGCGGGGTCGCCGTGGTCGGCCTGGTACTGGCCGAGGGTGAGGTCGTCGACGACGCCGTTGGCGGCGGCCAGGCGCTGTTCGGCTTCCAGCAGGCGGTACTGCTCCTGGGCCAGTTCGGGGTGGCCGAGGGATTCGTGGAGTTCTCCGAGTTCGAGGAGGTACTGGGGGAGCGGGACCTTGGCGATGGCGGCGTCGTAGTCCCGGACGGCGGCCTCGGTGTTGCCGAGGGCGGCTTCGGCCCGGGCCTGCCCGGCGAGTGCGGGGGTGTGGCCGGGGTCGGCGGCGAGGGCTTCGCGGTAGCCGGTCAGGGCCTGGTCGGGGTGGCCGGCGTTGCGGTCGAGTTCGGCGATCTGGAAGCGGCAGAAGGCCTTGTCGGCGGGGTCGAAGGCCGAGGCGAGGGCGCTTTCGAGGGCGGCGCGGGCCTGGTCGGGGTGGCCGTGCTGTTCGAGGTCGTAGGCGGCGCGGGTGAAGGAGGCGGTGCCGGGCCTGCGGTCGAGGAGTTGCTGGACGGCGTCGGTGGCGCCGGCGTCGTCGCCGAGTTGGGTGCGGGCGTCGGCGAGGACGGCGTAGGCGGGCCAGTGCGCGGGCGAGGCGGCGATGGCCTGTTCGGCGAAGTCACGTGCCCGGTCGAAGAGGTGGCGGGCGTTGGCGAGGGCTCCCAGGCCGGTGAGGGCCTCGGTGTTGGCGTCGGGTGCGAGCGTGAGGGAGCGGTGCAGGGCCTCGTCGGCCTTCGGGTAGTAGGACGGGTCGGCCGTCAGCCGGGCCTGTTCGACGTACTCCGCGCCCAGCCTGGCCCAGCCGGGGGCGTCGTTCGGCAGCGCCTTGAGCCGCTGCTGTTCGGCGGTGATCGCCCGGGCGAGGGAGCTGCCCGCGGTGCGCGGGCCTGCGGCGTGCGCCGCGTCGTCGCCCGAGGACCCGGTGCGGTCCGCCGTCGGGCGGTGCAGTGCCCCGGCTGTCGCCAGGGCGCCGCAGAGGGCGGCGGTGGTGAGCAGGAGCGGCAGGCGGCGCATCGGGGTCCTCTGGTGGTGGCGG
>NZ_JBHJWG010000033.1:0-103430 GCF_042266305.1 Kitasatospora sp. NPDC056076 | reverse complement strand
CGAGCGCGGGGCCCTTGGGGTGACGGCGGTTAGCGGGGCTGGCACCGCCCCCCCGCCGTCCCGGCGGTGGGCCGTCGCCGTGCGGCGCGTCCCTGGGACGCCCGGGACGCCGGGGGCACCCGGGCCGCAGAGCGGTCCCGGGGCGGACGGCGTCCCAGGGACGGGGAAGCGCTAGCGGGACGCCGTCGGCGGCTCCTAGCGTCTCCCCACGGCGGCCGGTCGCGGCCGACGGCCGTCCGGCGCCGCCGATCCCCTCTCCTGCGCTCCGCGCTCAGTCAGTCAGTGAGGAACCGTCATGAAACGCATCTCGGCCATCGTCGCCGCGATGTTCGCCGCGCTGCTCGCGGCCGTGCTCGTCGCTCCGGCCGCCCAGGCCGCGAGCTGGCCGCTGGTCCGCAGCGGTGACCGCGGTGACAACGTCACCACCGTCCAGTACCTGCTGTCCGCCCGCGGCTTCGCGACCGGCGTCGACGGCGACTTCGGCCCCGGCACCGAGGGCAAGGTCAAGGCCTTCCAGCAGTCCGCCGGCCTGAACCCGGTCGACGGCATCGTCGGCGGCGACACCTGGTCCAAGCTGATCGTCACGGTCCGCAACGGCGACAACGGCGACGCCGTCAAGGCCCTCCAGGTCCAGCTGAACGCCCACGGCGCCGGCCTCGCCGTCGACGGTGCCTTCGGCCCCGGCACCGACGGCAAGGTGCGCGCCTTCCAGCAGAGCGCCGGCCTGAACCCGGTCGACGGCATCGTCGGCCCGGCGACCTGGGGCGCCCTGCTCGGCGGTGGCGGCAGCACCGGCGGTTCCGGTGGCGGCAGCGGTGACAAGCTCACCCAGTCGCAGGCCGCCTCGATCTTCTCGTCCGCCGGCATCACCTGGTCGTCCTCGGGCGGCTGCTCGGACCGCAACAACAGCAGCTGCACCTCCTTCGACGGCCTGCGCCGCGCCTCGGCCGACGGCGCCGTCAACTTCAAGCGGGCCAGCAACTGCGCGGTGAACATCACCGGTGGCACCGAGGCCGGCCACGCCAGCGGCACCTACAGCCACGGCACCGGCTACAAGCTGGACTTCGGCATCACGAGCTGCATCACCAACTACATCCACGGCAACTTCTCGCACAGCGGCACCCGCGGCGACGGCGCCGACCTGTGGACCGCCCCCTCCGGCAACATCTTCGCCAACGAGGGCAGCCACTGGGACGTCACCTTCATGAACTGACGCCTGCGGAGCGCTTCCTGAGCGGCGCACCCTGCTGGGGCAGGGCCACCGGAAACCCTCCGGTGGCCCTGCCCCGTCGCGTTGGGGGGGCGGCCTGGTACCCGGGCGCGGCCCGCCGGACCCCGCCCGCAGGGCGCCGTCCGCGACGGGGACACTGGGGTACGGGCCGTCCACCGGGCCGGCCCCTTCGCAGAGTTGACGAGGAGCCGACGTGCCCGCCCTGCTCATCCTGAACTACGACGTCACCGACCCCGAGCGCCTGGAGGCCTACCGCCAGGGCGCCGCCGCCGTCCTGCTGGGCCCCGCGGAACTGGTCGCCAGCACCGACCGGACGGTCCACCTGGGCGAGGGCGGTCGCCCGCCCGGTGGCAGCCACACCGTGGTGCTGCGCTTCGCCGACGCCGAACAGGCCCACGCCGCTTACGCGTCGGACGCCTACCGGGGCCTGCTGGAGGAGCGCCTGGCGGCCACCGTCCCGTTCACGGCGATGATCGTGCCCGCCCTCTGACCCCGCCCCCCGACCCCTCCCTCCGTCGGGCACCGCACCGGGCACCGCGTCCGGTCACCGCACCCGGCGGACGACGGTGAAGCCGTCCCAGCCCTTGGCGCCGACCGTCTGGAGCGCCGTGGCCTCCAGGCGGTCGTCCGCGGCGATGTCCGCGAGGACGGTGCGCACGCCCCGGACCCGGTCGTCGTCGCTGTCCGGGTCCGTGACGGCGCCGTTGCGCACCACGTTGTCGATGACGATCACGCTGCCGGGGCGGGTCAGCGCCAGGGAGGCCTTCAAGTAGGCCGGGTTGCTGGGCTTGTCGGCGTCGATGAAGACGAAGTCGTACGGCTCGGTGCCGGCCTCGACCAGCTGCTCGGCCGACTTGAGCGCGGGGCCGGTGCGGAGGTCGACCCGCTCGGCGACGCCCGCCCGGCGCAGGTTGTCGGCCGCGACCGCGGCGTTCTGCGGCTCCAGCTCCAGGGTGGTGACGTGGCCGTCCCGGCCGACGGCGCGGGCCAGCCAGATGGTGCTGTACCCGGCCAGCGTGCCGAACTCCAGCACCCGCCGGGCGCCGCTCATCCCGCACAGCAGGGCCAGCAGCTTCCCCTGGTTCGCCGCGACCTCGGCCTGCGGCATCGTCGTCGCCCCGCCAGACCGCCGGGCGTGCACCAGCGCCTCGTCCTCGGGGACGAGGGTGTCGACGAAGTAGGCGTCGACCTCGCGCCAGGCCTGTTCGGATGCGTACATACCGTCGTTCCTCCCCAGCGGTGGTCCCGGCCGCTCGGGTCAGTCGGCGAGCCAGGCGAAGTCCTCAGGATGGCGCATCTGGTGCAGGCAGACCAACAGCCCGTTCCTCTCGTCGAGGTCCTCGACGGCGTCCAGCCAGGGGACGGCGGCGAGGAGTTCCACCAGGTCGTCGGTGACGGCGGTGTCGAGGAAGGCGTCGAGGTCGGCGGGTATCGGGTCGTCGGTCAGGCAGAGCCAGGCGAGGGCGGCGCCGACCCGGACCTCCGGCGGGCGGGCCTCGTCCCGCCACCAGGCGTGCAGGAGCGCGGTGGTGGCCGGATCGCCCGCTTCCCAGGCGAGTTGACCGAGCGCCAGGACGAGGGAGGCGCGTACCGCCGCGTCCTCCTCGACGGCGAGACGCCCGCGCAGCACGGCCGCGACCACGGGCGCCGGGGGCGGTACGACCGCTGCGGCCTGGGCGACGGCGTGGCGGACCTCCGGGTCCGGGTCGTCCAGCAGGTGGAGCAGCAGCGCCGCGTCCGCGGCCACGGCCGAACGGGCCGCCTCGATCGACCGGTTGGCCAGGCTGCCGGCCTGCTCGTACCGGGGCCGGTCCGCCGGGAGGCCGACGCGCAGCAGGCCGCCACGCGTCCCGTCGCCCCACGGCATCCGGTGGGCCACCGATGCCGTCAGCCGCACCAGCGAAGCGCGGTGCCGGGGGTGCGCGAAGGCGATGCGCAGCAGGAAGGGGACGGCCAGGGCGCCGGCCGTGGAGGTGCCGCCCTGGTGGGCGAGGCTGTTCCACAGCGTGGCGAGGGCTCCCTCGGAGGCCCTCGCGTCACCCAGGCGGACGGTCTCCAGCAGGGCGGGGACGTCCTGGGCCGAGCCGTAGGCGTGGTCGAACCGGGCCCAGGGCACCGCGTCGTAGCGCAGGTCGTCCTTGACCACCCGCGGTATCGCGGCCACGACCGGGCGCACGTCCTCACGCTCGGGCAGCGTGCCCGCCCAGCCCTTCACGGCCGGTGCCGACGTCTCGGTCCCGATCCACCCCACAGCAGTTCCCCGTCCCGCAGACCAGTTGGTGCACACCCTTCCTAACATGTGCCACCGACAACCCGAAGGGCTGCCGGTGGCGAAGGTGGTGATGCGGGGGGATCGGGCGGCGTCAGGGCGCGGGCACCGGCTCCCGGTCGGTGGCCGGGGCGGTGCGCGGCGCCGGGGTCCGGGGCGGCGCCGGGCGGAGCAGGGCGGCGCAGGCGAGGGCGGCCAGCAGGGCGAGCGAGGCCGCGACGACCAGGCAGAGCCGCAGGCCGTCCAGGAAGGAGCCGCTGAGCGCCGTCAGGGCCTGGCCGGTGGCCGGGCCGAGGTCCAGTCCGGCGACGGCGCCGAGGCCCTGCTCGCGGGCGACGTCGACGACGTGGCCGACGGTCGCGGCCGGCACCCCGGCGTCCGTGAGCCGGCCGGGCAGGGCGTCCACGGCCCGGGTGGTCAGCAGGGCGCCGAGCACGGCCGGGCCGAGGGCGCCGCCGACCTGGCGGAAGGCGTTGTTGCCGGCCGCGGCCATGCCCGCCAGGTGGTGCGGGACGGCGGAGACGGCGGTGGCGGTCATCGGGGTGAGCACGGCGCCCAGGCCGAGCCCGAGCAGCAGCAGCCGCCAGGCGATCGAGCCGAAGGAGGTGTGGGCGTCGAGGTTCGTCAGCGACAGCAGCGAGCCCGCCGTGACGACCAGGCCGGAGGTGATCAGGACCCGGGCGGACACCCGGTGCATCAGGCGCCCGACGGGCAGGCTGGCGGCCAGCGACGCCCCGGTCACCATGACCATCCGCAGGGCCGCCTGGAGGGTGGTCAGGTGCTGCACCAGGCCGAAGTACAGGCTGAGCGCGAAGAAGAAGCCGATCAGACCCAGGAAGCTGATCATGGCGACCAGCGAGGTGGCGGTGAAGGCCGGGCTGCGGAACAGGGCGGGGTCGATCATCGGACTCGCGCTGCGCCGCTCCACGGCGACGAAGACGACCGCGGCGAGCGCACCCAGCACCAGGGCGGCCACCGTGGCGGGCTCGCCGAAGCCGTTCGCGCCGCCCTCGATGACGCCGTAGACCACGGCGGTGACGGCCACCGCCGCGCTGATCTGTCCCGGCCAGTCGAGCCGACGGCCGTGCGGGGCGCGCGAGTCGGGCAGCAGGAACGCGGCGACGACCAGCACGACCAGCGACACCGGGACGGGCAGCAGGAAGATCCAGCGCCAGGCGACGTGGTCCAGCAGCACGCCCGCGATCAGCGGACCCACGGCCAGCGAGGCCAGCATGGACATCGCCCACAGCCCGATGAACCTCCCGCGCTCCCGGTGGTCGGGCACCGCGTGGCTGATCAGCGCCAGCGTGGTCGGCAGCAGCGCCGCCGCGCCGAGGCCGGAGGCGGCCTGCCCGGCCCACAGCACCTGGACGGAGCCGGAGCCCAGCGAGACCGCCGCGCCCACCGCGCACAGCGCCATGCCCGCCTGGAACACCCGCTTGCGGCCGTGGACGTCGCCGACCACGCCGGTGGTCAGGATCAGCGCGGCCATCGGCAGCACGAACGCGTCCGACACCCAGGAGAGTTGGGCCGTGGTGGCGCCGAGCGCCCGCTGGATCGCGGGCAGGCTGACCGACACGGTGGTCACGGGCAGGTAGGCGACGAAGACGCCCAGGCAGGCCATGACGAGGGTGACGCCCCGTCCGGTCCTGGGGCCTTGCATCGTTGCGGAGTTCACGGAGGTCGTCCTTCGGGTGCGGAGGGTGCGGAGGGTGTGGAGGGTGTGGAGGGTGCGGAGTCGCCGACCAGCTTCACCCCGGCGGGTTCGGGATCCCCGAACGATCTCGGAGGACGTTCCGGAACATCCATTCCGGTGCCGACTGTGTGATGATTCCGCCATGCCCGACGCCCTGGACCGCACGATCATCCACGGACTCCACTACGGCCCGCGGGTCCCCTTCCGCCGCCTCGCCGAGGTCATCGGGGTGTCCGAGCAGACCGTGGCGCGCCGCTACACCGCGCTGCGTCGCAGCGGGGTCCTGCGCGTCGTCGGCCTGAGCTCCGCCGCCGCCCACGGCCGGGCCGAGTGGATCGCCCGCCTGCGCTGCCGCCCCGACGCCGTGGGGCCGCTCGCCGACTCCCTCGCCCGCAGGCCCGACGTCGCCTACGTCGGCATCGCCTCCGGCGGTTCGGAGATCAACTGCATCATCCGCTCACCGGCCGGCACCGGCCGCGACGACGTCCTGCTGCGGCAGCTCCCCAAGGCGGCCTCCGTCCTCGACATGAGCGTCGACCTGCTCATCCACCCCTTCGGCCCCGAGCGCGCGGGCGGCTGGACCGGCGGCGAGGGCTCCCTCACCGAGGAGCAGGTCCGCCGGCTCGCCGGAGAACGCCCCGCCCCCGTCGGCCCCCCGCTCACCCCGACCGACGAGGACCTCCCCCTGCTGGCCGCCCTGGCCGAGGACGGCCGCGCCTCCCACACCCGCCTCGCCGAGGTCACCGGCTGGTCCAAGCCCCGCGTCGCCCGCCGGATGGAGGCCCTGGAGTCCTCCGGCTCGCTGGTCTTCGACATCGACACCATGCCGGAGCGGCTCGGCTACGAACTCAACGCCACCCTCTGGCTCCAGGTCGACCTGTCCGGGCTGCACCGCATCGGCGAGGAGATCAGCCGGCACGACGAGGTCGCCTTCGCCGCGGCCGTCAGCGGCCGGCACAACATCATGGCCGTCGTGTTCTGCAAGGACACCCCGGACTTCTACCGCTACCTGAGCACCCGCCTCGCCCGCATCGAGGGCATCCGCGGCTACGAGATCAGCGTCCGCGTGCGCCGCCTCAAGCAGGCCGCCTCCCTGATCCACCACGGCCGGCTGATCCACCCGGCCCTGGCCTGACGGGCGGCCGGGAAGCAGGCAGTCGGAGTCGGGAGCCAGGGGCTGTCCGTGGCGCCTCCTAGGGTGCGCCGGTGAACGTTGATGATCTTCAGTGGCAGCTGAGCCACCACGGCGGCGTACCGCGGGAGCTCGTGGCTGCCCTGCTCGAACGGGGCTGTACGGAGCTGGTGGCGGAGGCGGCGCGGGAGCGCGGGGACTGGTGCTGCGCCGAGGGCGTGGTGCGGGAACTGTGCGCGGCCGGGGAGTTCGGGCGGGCCTGGGAGGTCGTCGAGCCGTTCGCGGCGACCGGGTGGCAGCCCGCGGTACGGGTGGGCGCGGACGTCCTGCTGCGGTGGGGGCGGATCCGGCAGGCGCTGGAGCTGGCCTGCCCCGCCGAGCCGGCCGGGGACGGGTTCGACGAGGCCCGGGCCTGGCGCGACTACGCCGAGGTGCTGGTCCGGCGCGGGCGGATCGACGAGTTGCGCGAACACGCCGGCACGGACACCTTCGCCGCGCTGCGCCCGTACGTGCGGGGCTTGGAGGAGGCGGGCAGCCCCGGGGAGGCGGAGGCGTACCTGCGCGGCCGGATCGCCACCTCGACCTACGCGGGGCACTACGAGAACGCTCTGCTGGAACTCCTCGGGCGTCAGGGCCGGTTCGAGGACGCGGTGGCGGCGGTGGCGCACACCTTCGACAACCTTCACGACGGGAACCTGCTCCAGCCAGTGCTGCTCCTACTGGCCGAACACGGCCTGCACGAGCGGGCGTTGGAGCTCACCGTGGGCCGCAGTCCCGAATTCCACGCGGAGAACGACGAGTTCTGGCTCCGGTCCAACCGGTGGTGGCTGATGGGGGAGTCGGGCCGTAGCCGGGAGGCCATCGCCGAGATCGAGGCACTGCCACCGGCGGGGGTTCACGACCGGGAGTCCACCATCGCCTGGTTGCTCGCCCGGGACGGGCGGCTGGACGAGGCGATCGCCCGGCTGCGCTCGCTGCTGCCCGGGAAGGGGGCCGCGCGGGACCTGGCGGGCCTGCTGGTGCGGCAGGGCCGGTACGCCGAGGCCCTCGCGGTCGTGCCGGGGGTGGCCGCGCAGCGGGAGGAGGCGCGGAACTTCTGGACGCGACGGGGCTGAGCGCGATGGCGCCGGCCTGCCGGTGGGCGCGGCTGGCCGGGGCCGGGTCTGCGCTACTTCTCGTAGGCGGTCCACTGCTGGTTCTGGGAACCGACCGACAGCTCGGTGGTCACCCGCTGGTCCTGCCCGTTGGCCTGGAGGACGTAGTCCAGGTACTTCACGCTGGCGATGGCCGTGGCGTCCACGCTCGGTTCGACGATCCACCGCTGGGCGAGGTTGGTCGCGTCGCAGTTTTGCTGGGTGACGGCCTTGCCGGGGCCGGCGGCAGCGAGGCACTTGCCGTAGTGGGTGCCCTTGATGGTGAAGGTGCCGTTGCCGAGCGGAGTGAGGGTCCAGACCTGGTAGGTGAGGTTCGGGTCGCGGGTCCAGACCTCGCCGCCGAGGTACTCGTCCAGGTTGTTCAAGTCGCTCTGGACCTGGAGGGAAGCGGTGACCGGGACAGCGGCCGAGGCCGTTCCGCAGTTCAGGACGGCGCCGCCGGTGAGGGAGGCGGCCGCCACGAGGGTGGCGACGGCCTTCTGGGTGATGCGCACTGCTTCTCCTAGTTCGAGGGGTCGGCGAGCCCGGGGTGGGCTCGCCCGGCCGCGAAACTAGGGGCGCGAGGTGGGTCGTTTGTGGACGACTCGATGAGGGTAGGCCAACTGGTTCAGGCGTTTCGCTGGGACGGCGCAGCCGTGGCGGTCGCGAGGGTGAGGAAGGCGACCTCGACGGTGCGGTACCGGCCCGCCGCTGGGTGGCGGCGGACCGGCACCTGAAAGGGCGTCACTTCAAGTAGGGGGTCCACTGCTGGTTCGTGGTGCCGAGCGACAACTCGGTGGTGACGGGCCGGTCCAGGCCGTTGGCCTGGAGGACGGTGTCCAGGTACTTCGCGCTCGCGATGGCCGTGAAGTCCAGGCCCGGGTCGAGGTACCACCGTTGGGCGAGGTCGTTCGCGTTGCAGGGCTTCTGGGTGACGTTCGCCCCGAGGCCGTTGCTCGCGATGCACTTGCCGTAGTGGGTGCCCTTGATGGTGAAGCTGCCGTCGCCGAGCGGGGTGAGGGTCCAGTTCTGGTACGTGAAGCTGGGGTCGCGGGTCAGCACGGTGGTGCCGAGGTTCTCGTCCAGGTTGGTGTTGTCGCTCTGGACCTGGAGGGAGGCGGTGACCGGGACGGCGGCCGTGGCGGTGCCGGAGTTGAGGACGGTGAGGCCGGAGAAGGAGACGGCCGCCGCGAGGATCGCGACGGCCTTGTGGGTGATGCGCACTGCTGCTCACTCCTAGATCTAGGTAGTCGCGAGCCCGTTCGGTCGGGCCCGCTCAGCCGCGAAGCTAGGTGGGTGGCGGTGCGGTTCGTCCGCAGCTCGGGAGGTGTCGGCCCGAGTGGTCACGGTGTTTCACCTGGATGGGTCAGCCGATGCCGCCGCCCCCGATGCCACCTGAACCCGGCCACAGCCGGACTCCCGGCAACTCGCACCCGTGAACCGCGAGGAGTGGGAAGTCGACGCTGCCGACTTCCCGTTCCTCCCGCGTGCCGGGGCCGCTACAGCTGCGCGCGGTACGCCTCCAGGCGCTCGGCCAGTTCCTCCGGGTGGCCGAGCATCGGCAGGTGGTCGCCGGGCATCTCGTCCGGCTCGATGCCGAGCCGCTCGACGGCCAGCCGCCGCATGAACTCCACCGGGAAGAACCGGTCGCCGGCCGACAGCAGGACCTCGGTCGGCACCTGCGGCCAGGCGCCCAGCGGCCACGGGTCGCCGAACGGCGCAGCTGCTTGCGGTTGTTGGTGATGCGTCATCAGCTCGGCGGCGAGCTCCGCCGGGGTGTCGTGCAGGTAGAGGGTGACCGGGTCCTCCTCGGCGCCCTCGGGGACGCCCCGCTGCCGGTCGGCCTCCTGCCGGGCCCCGCCGTACCCGGTGGTGTCCCACCACGCGCCCGGCGTCTCGCCCGGGGCCGGGATCTGGGCCTGGAGCATGACCAGCAGGTCCACCGGCACCCGCGCGCACACCAGCGGCCCGGTGAAACCGCCGAACGAGTGCGCCACGACGACGAGTTCGGTCCGGCCGCCGATCGCCCCGACCACCGCGTCCGCGTACGCGCCGAGCCCGGCCGACTCGTCCCGGCACGGCAGGTCCGGTGCGATCACCTCGTGGCCCCGGCCGCGCAACTCGGCGGCCAGCGGCCCCCAGTACCACGCGTCCGCCGCCGCGCCGTGGATCAGTACGTACGTCGCCACCGTGCCCCACCTCCGTCTGCTCGGGAACTCGCCGCTCTCCGGCGCCGGGTGACCCCGTCACAAGCTACCCGCCCGCACCGGCCGCCCATCGGTTCCCACGACGGCCGGGCGGACGGCGGAACCTCGGGGCATGCCCGCCGGGCCACGTTCGGCGTCGGTGAGGTCGAGGGCGTTCAATCGTTGACGCCATCCGTCGACGCCTTCGGTCTCGTCCAACGCAGTGGCGAGCTCGATCAGCGTGGTGAGCGTCCGGGCCGTGTCCACGGGCGGTGCGGTGGGCCCGTGCCTACGCAGGGCGGTGGTGAGGACCCGCAGGGCGGCGCGGTCGTCGTTCTTGAACTCGCTGAGGATCCGGGCGTTGTCGAGGGCCCTGGCCAGCCCTGTGAGCTCCTTCGAGCCGCCGTACTCCAGCCCTGCGGGTTCGTCCCGCTGGATGAAGATGACCGAGTTCCCGGACGGGTCGACCATGGTGAACCGGCTTGCCCCCGGCCGGAACCGGGTGATGCGCGGCCTGCCCTTGGCCGGGACCTTCCCGTAGGCGGCGCGCAGGGCTCTGCTGAACTCGGCGTGGTAGGCCGCGACATCGTCGACCATGACCAGGCAGCCTCCCACCTCCTCCTGGCCCGGGTCGGTGTTCTTCGGCGGTGTTCCGAAGTGCAGGGCGAAACCGCTCCACTCCAGTGCCAGGTAGAGGTAGGGCCGGGTCTGCTGGAAGGTGACCTCGAACCCCAGTGCCCGGTAGAACTCCAGCGTCTCCTCCACCGAAACGCACGGCATCACCGGCACTGTCGTCTCGTTGGCCCGTATCGTCGCTTCCGTCATGCCCGCCGCCTCTCGGTCTCCGCTCGGCACCACCGCTCCGAGCTTGCCGCAGATCGCGTTTTCGCGCCTATGGGGATCCCGGGGCGGCCGACGGGAAAGCCGGGTGCTCGAACGTCCCGGTCCCGCCTACGATCGCCCGCATGGAGCGACACGTGCCCCGTGGCCTCGGTCCCGTGGACAGTCATGCCGCCCGGTGCTGGGAGCGGGGCGACGCCGGGCACGAGCGGAGCATCCGCCTGCACCCCGTGCATCCGGACCGGAACCTCGCGCGGTACGTCGAGCGGATCGAGGCGGCGGGGTGGCGGCTGGTGGAGCGGACGTACCGGGACGACGGGGCCCACCGCCGGTGTTCGATGCGGTTCGCCCGTGGCGCCGGGTGAGTCCGGCCTCAGGTCAGGGTGCCCAGGGCCTGGAGGCCGGTGAGGCTGCTGCGGTAGACGGTGGAGCCGGCGGCGGCCAGCGAGACGTAGGTGTACCCGGTGCCGGAGCGGAGGTTGTCCGGGGCGTCCTGCCAGCGGGGGCTGCCGGTGGTGAGGTCGAAGGCGAACAGCCGGTCGTCGTTGGTGCCGACGTAGGCGACGCCGTTCGCGGTGGTCATCGAGCTCTCGCCGCGGCCCAGCCCCAGGGTCACGGTGGCCGTCCAACGCGGCTCGCCGGTCTCCGTGTCCATCCCGACCAGCTGCGTCCCGCTGAGGAAGCAGACCGTCCCGTCCGCGGCCGACAGCGGGTGGTTGGTCGCGCCGTGCTGCATGCGCTGCCAGCGCACCCGGCCGGTGGCCGCCTCCAGTGAGCAGACCCATGTGGTGGTCGGGGTCCAGCCGGCGTACGTGAGCAGGACGGCGCCCCGGTGGACGACGGGGGTGGTGTTGACGCCGGGGACGGTCTCCTGCATCCAGCGCTGCTCGCCGGTGCGCGCGTCGAAGGCGCGGGCCCCGGCCCCGCCGGTGTACACGGTGTCGCCGTCCGCGGCCAGGAAGCCCCCGGCACCGGACGCCTTGCTCCAGCGCGTTTCGCCGGTGGCCGGGTCGTGGGCGTGCAGTGCGCCCCCGTGGACCGCGAACACGAGGCCGCCGCCGACGGTGACCGGGGTCTGCTCGGCGGGGAGCTCGGCCCACTCCGGCACCGGCACCTGCCAGCGCACCTCGCCGGTGGCAGCGTCCAAGGCCTGCAGCCCGGTCGAGGTGGCCGTGTACACCGCGCCGTCGCCCACCGCCGACGGGCGGCCGCCCAGGTAGGCGGAGACGGCGTCGGGCGAGTCGACCGCCCGGCTCCAGCGGACGGCGCCGGTGCGGGGGTCGAGCGCGCGCAGGTTGCCGTCGGACCCGGAGACGTAGAGGTCCCGCTGCGGGCCGTCGGCCAGGAGGAGCCGCCCGTTCGCGGCCGTCGTGCTCCAGAGCCGGGGGCCGTGCTCGGCGCTCCGGTCCGCCCACCAGCGGGCCCCGCCCGCGACGGCGAGCGCGCCGATGCCGCCCGCCGCGCTCAACAGCAGCCGCCTGCGGTTGATCTGGTTGACCTGGGGGCGGGCCGGCGGGTTCTGGGCTGCTGCATCGGGATTCACTCCGTACAGGACTTCGTACCCGCTCGGATGGTTCCCGGTGCGCAACCCGGTGGCGGTCGGTGCGCAACCCGGTGGCGGCCGGCGCGGGAATCGGGGAGGCTCGGACGCATGGTCTCGGTAGTGCAGAACGTGGCGGTCGACTGTGCGAACGCCTATGAACTGGCCCGCTTCTGGAGTGAGGTGACGGGCCGACCGCTCGGCCCGGACGACGGGCCCGGCGACGAGGAGGTGGCGGTGATGCTCGCGGAGGGGCCGGTGCTGTACTTCAGTCAGGTGCCCGAGCCGAAAACGGCCAAGAACCGCCTCCACCTGTGCCTGCGCCCGGAGGGCCCGCGCGACCAGGAGGTGGCACGGCTGCTGGAGCTCGGCGCCACCCTCGTCGCCGACCGCCGCGAGCCGGACGGCACCGGGTGGGCGGTGCTCGCGGATCCCGAGGGCAACGAGTTCTGCGTGCTCCGCAGCGCCGCCGAGCGGGCCGCCACGGAGGCGGGGGCCTGAGCCGCCGCTCGACCCCGGCACTACGGGTGTCGTACGGGCGACTACAGGTGCAGTGTCGCCAGTTCCTCGGCCGTCAGCACGAGCCCGGCCGCGGCGGCGGAGTCGCGGACGGAGGCGGGGCGGCGGGCGCCGGGGATCGGCAGGACGCCGGGGGACTGGGCGAGGTGCCAGGCCAGGCAGATCTGCTGGGGGCTGACGCCCCGGGCGCGGGCGAGGGCGTGGAACGGGGTGTCGGTCGCCGGTGCGGCGGCGCCCGGGTCGTCGACGGCGCTGGTGGAGATGCCGCCGAGGGGGCTCCAGGGGAGGAAGGCCAGGCCGAGTGCGGTGCACAGGTCGAGGGTGTCGCGGGTGGCGGTGTACGCCGGGGAGAAACGGTTCTGAACGGAGACCAGGTGCGGGCCGAGGATCTCCCGGGCGGTGCGGATCTGCGCGCAGTCCACGTTGGAGATGCCGACCAGCCGTACCGTCCCCGCGTCCACCAGCTCGCGCAGCGCGCCGACCGAGTCGGCGAAGGGCACGGCCGGGTCGGGCTTGTGCAGCTGGTAGAGGCCGATGGCCTCGACGCCCAGCCGCGCGGCCGAGGCCCGGGCGGCCCGGCGCAGGTGGCGCGGGTCGCCGTCGACCGTCCAACTGCCGTCCCCGGGGCGGCCCCGCCCGCCCTTGGTCGCCACCAGCACGTCGTCGGTGCCGCCGCCGTAGGTGGCCAGGGCGCGGGCGACCAGGCGCTCGTTGTGGCCCACCTCGTCCGCGTGCCAGTGGTAGGAGTCGGCGGTGTCGATCAGCGTCACGCCCGCGTCCAGGGCGGCGTGGACGGTGGCGACGGCCTGCTCCTCGGCCGGGCGGCCCTCGACCGACAGGGGCATCGCGCCCAGGCCGATCGCGCCGACGCCGAGGCCACCGATCCGGCGGGTGGCGGGAGTCGTGGGGAGCGTGCTCATGCGTGGGCCTCCTTGACGGCCTGGGGCAGCCAGTCGGTGACGGGGGAGAAGCGGAAGCCCTGGTGGGCCGCCCGGCCGGTGTCCATCGCGTAGCAGTGGTCGAAGGAGAACGGGGAGTGCGGCCCGTCCGCACCGGGGACGGCCAACTCCGGCTCCCGGCCGACCACCTGGCCGACCACGGCGGACAGCTCCCGTACGTCCAGGGCCTCCGGGGAGGCCGCGTTGACCGGGCCGGTGAAGTCCGCCTGCGCGGCCCAGGCCAGGAACCGGGCGATCTCCGGCGCGTGGACGAAGGACGCGCGCTGCGGCGACGGGTGCACGGCCACCGGCAGGCCGCGCCCGATCCGCTCCACGTAGTGCGCCAGCCGACCGGTGAAGTCGGCGCCGCCGAGGACGTGCGCGGTGCGGACGGCGACCAGGTCGAAGGGGGCCAGCCGGGTGAGCAGGGCCTCCGCCTGGCGCTTGCCCTCGGCGTAGTTCTCCGACCGGAACTCCTGCTCGGACCAGGGGAGTCGCAGGTCCACCCGCTCGGCCGACAGGTCGAGCGCCTGCTCCGGCAGCGGTGCGCCGCCGGGGCGGCCGAGGTGGGCGTAGACCTCGACGGTGGAGGTGAGCAGGTAGCGCGGGGTGCGGTCGGCGAAGACCCGCGCGGTGACGGCCGCCTGGACGGGCGTGTAGCAGACCTGGTCCACGACGGCGTCGAAGCGCCGGTCGCCGAGCGCGGCGTTCAGCGCGGCCTCGTCGTTGCGGTCGGCGCGCAGGTGGGTCACGCCGTGCGGGGCGGGGACCGAGCCGCGGTTGACCACCGTCACCGCGGCGCCCGCGTCGCGGAGCTCCTCGATCAACTGCCTGCCGAAGTAGCGGCTCCCGCCGATCACGCACACGTCCATCGTTCGGATCCCCTCTGTCCGGCCCGGTTCCGTACCGTGCCGTCCCATGCCGTGCTGTCCCGCACTGTGCCGCCCCGCCCTCTGCGGGTCGGCTTCGGTGGTCAGCCTGCCGCGCACGGGGCGACAGCAGTAGTGTCGAGCTGGAGCCCTCGTCATAAGGAGAACTGTTGATCGACGTCCAGCGGCTGGCCGTACTGCGGGAGGTCGCCCGCCGCGGCAGCTTCAACCAGGCGGCGCAGGCCCTGCACTGCACGCCCTCGGCCGTCTCCCAGCAGGTCGCCGCCCTCGAACGCGGCCTCGGCGCGCCCGTCGTGGAGCGCTCCACCCGAGGTGTCACCCTCACCGACGCGGGCCGCCTCCTGGTCGAGGCGGCCGACGCGATCGCCGCCGAACTCGCCGACACCCGGCAGCGGATCGACCGGCTGACCGCCGAACGGACCGCCCTGACCGTCGCCACCTTCGCCAGCGGCGGCCGCCGCCTGCTGCCCGCGGCGCTCGCCGCCTTCGCCGCCGACCACCCCGAGGTGGAACTCACCGTCCTGGAGGCGGAGCCGGAGGAGAGCCTGCCCGCCGTCCGCGAAGGCCGGGCCGACCTCGCCCTCGCCTACCACCTCGACGGGCCGCCGCCCAGCCGCCCCGGCGACCGCTCCGGCCTGGACTGGACCCCGCTCGGCGCGGACCCGCTGCGGGTCGTCCTGCCCGTCCGGCACCCGGCCGCGATCCGCTACCGGGACCGGCCCGAGCCGCCGCACCTGGCCGAACTCGCCGACCAGCGCTGGATCCTGGGCTGTCGCAAGTCCGCCGGCCAGCTCACCCACCACGCCGCCCTGGCCGGGGTCGAGCTGCGGATCTGCTGCACCGCGACCGACTACGAGTTCGCCCAGTCCCTCGTCCGGGGCGGGATCGGCATCGCCCTCATCCCCGAGATCGGCCTCGCCCCGCACCCCGACCTGGTCGCCCTCCCCCTCGCCGAACCCGGCCCCCGCCGCCACCTCGGCCTCGCCCTCGCCCGCCGCCGCCGGGGCCACCCCGCCCGCCTGGCCGAAGACCTGGCCGCCCACCTGACCGGCCGAGGATCAGGCGGGTCCTGACGCGACGGGCCCTCGCGGCCCGTCGACCCGAGGGAGCCGTTCCCGGCGGCGGGGGCCGTCCACGGCGCTGCCCGCCGGGCTGGAATGCGGTGGGCCAGGGGGCGGTGGGCGCGCCAGAATGCCCGTCATGCAGGCGATCACCGAGCACATCGAGCACATGGCGGCCCGGCTGGCCGAAGTTCCGGGCGTGGTGGGGGTGATGCTCGGGGGCAGCCGGGCGCGGGGGGAGCACCGGCCGGAGTCCGACTGGGACCTCGGGGTGTACTACCGGGGCGAGTTGGACCTCGCCGCCCTGGGGGAGGTGGCGGGCCCCGGGGCCGAGGTCGCCGGGCCCGGCGGCTGGGGGCCGTGGGTGAACGGTGGGGCGTGGCTGCGGGTCGGCGGGGTCGCCGTGGACTGGATCCTGCGGGACCTCGACCGGGTCGAGCGGGTGTGGGCGGACTGCCGCGCGGGCCGCTACGAGGTCGGCGTGCAGGCCGGGCACCCGCTCGGATTCTGGTCGCCCTGCTACGTCGGGGAGCTCGCGCTCGGTCGCGTACTCGCCGACCCGGCAGGGGAGTTGGCCACCCTGCGGGCGCAGGTCGCGGACTATCCCGAACCGCTGCGGGCGGCCCTGACGGCCGGGGCCTGGGAGGCGGAGTTCCTGGTCGGCGCAGCCGCGAAGGGCGCGGGGCGGGGCGACGTGCTGTACGTGTCGCTCTGCCTGTCCCGGGCGGTCGGCGTGCTGGTGCAGGCGCTGTATGCGCGGGACCGGCGCTGGTGCCTGAACGAGAAGGGCGCGCTGGCCGTCGCCGGTCAACTCGACGGTGTGCCCGTCGACTTCGAGGCCCGGGTGCGTCAACTGCTCGGCTCCGCCGGGGAGACGCCCGAGGCGCTGGCCGCGACGGTGGACCGGGCACGGCAGTTGGTCGGGGGGGTGGTGGCGGTCCTGCGCGGATGACCGTACGCGCTCCCCGCCACTCTCAAGCTATAGCGCACGGGGGGTCTTGCCGCAAGGCCCCGGTCGTGCCGCAGAATCTCCCCCTCCAGGGTGGTTCCTGGGGAGAACGGGAGGAATGTCAGGATGCGTGTGGTGCTCTCCACCTACGGTTCGCGCGGTGACGTCCAGCCGCTGGCGGGACTCGCGGTGAAGCTGCGGGAACTCGGCGTGCCGGTGCGGGTGTGCGCTCCGCCGGACGAGGAGTTCGCCCGGCGGCTGGCCGTCGACGGGGTCGAGCTCGTCCCGGTCGGACCGGACGTGCGGGCAGCGGTGCGGGCGGCCGTGAACGGGGCGCCGCCCGCGCCCGGGGACTTCCCCCGGCGGGTGGCCACGATGGTCGGGCAGTTCCACGAGGCCGTCGCGGCGACCGCCGGGCCGGGGGACACGGTGGTGGCCACCGGGCTGTTCCCTGCGGTGGCCGGCGCCCGGTCGGCGGCCGAGACGGTCGGCGCCCGCTTCCGGTACGTCGCCCTCCAGCCGACCATGCTGCCCTCCCCGCACCACCCGCCGTTCGAGTACCCGGGCCACCCGCACCCGCCGGGGGTGACGGACAACCGGGAGCTGTGGCAGGAGAACATCCGCACCATGGACGCGCTGTTCCGCGAGCCGGTCAACGCCCACCGGGCCTCGGTGGGCCTGCCCGCCGTGGACCGTGTGCGCGACCACGTCCTCACCGACCGCCCCTGGCTGGCCACCGACCAACTCCTCGGCCCGTGGCCGGAGTTCGCCGGGAACACGGTCGTGCAGACGGGGGCCTGGCTGCTGCCCGACCACCGCCCGCTGCCCGCTGCCCTGTCCGCCTTCCTGGACGCCGGGGAGGCCCCGGTGTACGTGGGCTTCGGCAGCATGCCGATGCGCGGCGCGCCCGACGCGGCCCGCGACGCGGTGACGGCCGCGCGGGCCCTGGGGCGGCGGACGGTGCTCGCCCGGGGCTGGGCGGAGCTGGCCCTCGCCGACGGCGGGGGCGACTGCTTCGCCGTCGGCGAGGTCAACCAGCAGGCGCTGTTCCCCCGGGTCGCCGCCGTCGTCCACCACGGCGGCGCGGGCACCACCACCGCGGCCGCCCTGGCCGGGGTCCCGCAGGTGGTGGTCCCGCAGATGGTCGACCAGCCCTACTGGGCGGGCCGTGTCGCCGAGTTGGGGATCGGCGTGGACCACGACGGGGCCGTCCCCACCGTCGATTCGCTGACCACCGCGCTCCGAGCGGCGCGGGCCCCGGAGGTCGCCGCGCGGGCGACGGCGCTCGCACGCGAGATCCGTACGGACGGGGCGGAGGTGGCGGCGAGGCTGCTGCTGGGCTGACGACCCGGGCGGAGCCAGGAGGCCAGGGGCCAGGGCGTCAGGAGGTCAGGAACTGCGACCCCGAGTCCGGGAGCTTGGCGCCGTTCCGGTCGAAGAACTCCCACAGCTTGGCCGTCTTGCCCGCCGGCCGGGCCACCACGACCTGGCGCAGCGGCAGGTCGCCCACGGTGACGATGGTCGGTTCGGTGACGCTCCCGTCCGTCCAGGTGACCTTCACCCGGGCGATGTCCGGCCCGAGGCTGAGCGCGACGATCTCGCCCGGTGCCACGGTGTCGCCCTTGCCGCGGGCGCCCTGGAGGCCGCCGGCGATGTACGCGCCGCTGCGGGGGTCGAGCTTGCCGGGGGCAGGGGTGATGCCCTCGGAGTCGTGGCTCTGCCGGACCCCGTCGACCGTGAAGTAGGTGTTGATGACGTCGGAGCCGGCGTCGTAGTACTGGTCGACGTACTCCGGGGTGGGCTTGCCGACCGCCGAGTCGTACGGGCTGCGCTCCTGCCACACGGCGAGGGCCTGCTCGTACGCCCGGTCCTTGGGCGCGGTCGGCCACACCGCCTGCCACAGCTTCCACTCCTTGCCGTCCGCCGTGGTGCCCTGCCCGAGCACCACCCGGAGCGGGGTGAACGGGTCCCGCGCGGACGGGGTGGTGGGCGTGCCCGCCGTGGGGGTCGGCGGGCCGCCGGTGCCGGAGCCGTGGCCGGTGCCCGCGGCGACCAGCGGCTGGGAGGCGGCCGGGGCCGGCCGCAGCTGGCTGATCGCCCCGCCCGCCAGCAGCACCGCCGAGGCCAGCGCCACGGCGCCGACCGCCGTCCGGCGACGGCGCCGGATCCGCCGGCCGCCCGCCACGATGTCCGCCACCGGCACCGGTCCGATCCGCGCCGTCGACGCCGCCTCGGCCAGGCCCAGCCCGACCCACAGATCGGTGTCCTTGCCCGCTTCCGGGTTCTCCATGGTCATACCGCCCCTCCGATCTCAGTCCTGTCCATCGTCTCCACCAGCGCCGGGACCAGCCGCAGCTTCGCTATGCCCTTCGCCGCGTGGCTGCGCACCGCGCCCACCGAGCAGCCCATCGCCAGCGCCGTCTGGCTGTCGCTCAGGTCCTCCCAGTGGCGCAGCACCACTGCCTCGCGCTGGCGCGGCGGCAGGGTGGCGAGCGCGGCCAGCAGTGCGCCGCGCTGGTCGGAGCGGGCGAAGCCGTCCTCCGGCCCGGCCGCGTCCGGCACCGCGTCGACCAGCAGCTCCGGCGGCCGGCGGCGCCAGCGGCGGGCGTGCTGGTTCACCAGGATCCGCCGCACGTAGGCGTACGGATCGTCGGCCCGGCGCACCTTCGACCAGGCCGCGCAGGCCTGTTCCGCCGCCGACTGCACCAGGTCCTCGGCCGCGTACTGTTCGCCGGCCAGCAGGAACGCCGTCCGCACCAGCCGTGGCCAGGCCGCGACGATGAACGTCTGGAACTCCTCGTCCCGTGTGTTCTTCGGTTCTCCCATGAGCACCTCCTCACCCACCAAGAGCCCACCCGGGGCCGGAAGCGCTTACTCCGCGGAGAAAAGGTTCGCGCCCCACCCTTCCCACGGCTACCATCCGCCGCATGATCCTCTCCCATGACGACTCAGGTGCCGGTCCGGCCGTCCTCCTGCTCCACTCCGCGGTGTGCGACCGGCGGATGTGGGACGCGCAGTGGCAGGCGCTGCTCGACGCCGGCCACCGCGTCGTCCGCTGCGACTTCCGCGGCTTCGGCGGGACGCCGCTCGCCGACGGGCCGTACGCCGCCGGCGCCGACGTCCTCGCCCTGCTCGACCACCTGGGCATCGAGTCCACCGCGGTGGTCGGCGCCTCGTACGGCGGGCGGACGGCCCTGACGGTGGCGGCGCTGCGCCCGCAGGCGGTCACCGCCCTGGCCCTGCTCGGCGCCGGCCGGCCGGGCCACCAGCCCTCCGAGGCCCTGCGGGCCTTCGGAGCCGAGGAGGAGGCGCTGGTGGAGGCGGACGACCTCGACGGCGCCGTCGAGCTCAACGTCCGCACCTGGCTGGGCCCGGAGGCCGACGAGGAGACCCGCGCGTTCGTCCGCCGGATGCAGCGCCACGCCTTCGAGGTGCAGTGGGACGCGACGGGCGGTCCGGAGCAGGAGGAGACCGACCTCGCCCGGATCACCGCCCCGACCCTGGCCGTCGCGGGCGCCCACGACCTGCCGGACTACCGCGCGATCGCCGCCGAACTGCCGGGCCTGCTGCCGAACGCCCGGCACGTCCGCCACCTCGAACTGCCCTGGGCCGGCCACCTGCCGAGCCTGGAGCGCCCGGCGGAGGTGACGGCACTGCTGACGGACTTCCTGCGGGAGTCCTCGGCCGCGCGGTAGCAGGGCGCCGGCCGGGCGGTGGCGGCGCGTCGGCGGGGCGTCGGCGGGGCCGCGGCGGGGCCGCGGCGGCGCGGTAGCAGGGCGGTGGTGCGTGTGCGGCGGTCCGGGCCGGGGCGGCTCCGGCGAGTATCGGCCAGGGGCTGAAAAGGCCGGACTCGAACGTGCGTCGGGGGCCATCATGGACGGGTGCACTTCACCTCGGAGACCAGCTCGGACGGCGTCCTGGAACGCCCTTTCGTCCTCGACGGCGTACCCGGCGTGCTCTGGCAGCCGGACGGCTCCGGCCCCGACGACGGCCCTCCCGGCCCCGACGACGGCCCTCCCGGCCCCGACGACGGCCCTCCCGGCCCCGACGACGGCCCTCCCGGCCCCGACGGCCCTCCCGGCCCTGACGGTACGGGCCCCGGCGCGCGGCCGCTGGTGCTGCTCGGGCACGGGGGCGGGGGCGGGCAGGGCCGCTGGGGGCCGCGGGAGCGGGCGCTGCGCTGCGCGCGGCGGTACGGGTGGGCGACGGTGGCGATCGACGCGCCCGGGCACGGCGAGCGGGCGCGCACCGCGCAGGACGAGCGGTTCGCCACCGAGATCGGGCAGTTGCTGGCGGCCGGGCGTCCGGTCAGCGCGTGGGTGGCCCGGCACACGGCGGCGCTCGCGGAGCGGGCCGTGCCGGAGTGGCGGGCGGTGCTGGACGCCCTGGCGGACGCGACGGGGGAGGGCCTGGGGCCGGTCGGCTACTGGGGGTTGTCGCTCGGCACGGTGATCGGCGTCCCGCTCGCGGCGGTCGAACCCCGCATCGTGGCGGCGGTGTTCGGCCTGGCGGGGAACGCCGCGCTGGCGGAGGCGGCCGGGCGGGTGACTGTGCCGGTGGAGTTCGTCCTCCAGTGGGACGACGAACTCCAGCCGCGCGAGGGCGCGTTGGCGCTGTACGGGGCGCTGGGCTCGCGGGAGAAGACGCTGTACGCCAACGCCGGGGGTCATCTGGCGGTGCCCGACTTCGAGGCGGCGGCCTCGGAGGGCTTCCTGCTGCGCCACCTCGGCGGCGGGGTGCCGGCGGCGGCCTGACCGGAGCCGTGTGCGCCGGCGCCCCGATCCGACCACACTTCCGCCACATCCACCTGGTGCTTCACAGCTTTCCCACAGCTTTCCCATGGTTTCCGCTGTCCGTATTGCCGGGATCGGCGGAATTTGTCAAGAATTACTTGACATGGTCATATTCCGGCGCTTGTCGAGGGCGAGTAAAACTTCGCAAAGAATTGCCCTCCGCAACCACTCCGCCGGGCGTTGATTTCAACAGAATGTTGCAGCTCAGCGGCCCTGTCGTCACCCACCGTCGATTTGGCGTGACCCACCGCGCCCATCCCGCTCCGCAATCCGCAGGAGTACGGTTCCCAACGAATCGCCGAACGGGCTCCCGAGCAATCTCCCGAGCCCCCTCGGCCGTACCGGGGAATTGGTGCGCCGCATGGGTCTGCAAAAGGGTGGGGAAGGAGTCCCGGAAGGGGTTCCGCCGGTGGTCCGTCCGCTATCCGTCAAGTTGGTCGTCGAAGTCCTGCGCGGTGTCGCCCAGGTCGATTTCATGCCGTCCGCCGTGTGCGGACTCCTCTTCGTCGTCGCACTGTTCGCCGCCGGCTGGCAGTACGGCGTCTACGGCCTGCTGGGCAGTGCCGTCTCCACCGCCGCCGGGTACGCTCTCCGGCTGCGGCGGGACACCGTCGAGGCGGGGCTGACCGGGTACAACGGGTGTCTGGTGGCGCTCGGTTGCGCGGTGTTCCTCGGCCCGGGCCGCCCGGCCACGGTCGTGGTCGCGGTGCTCGGCGCGGTGGTCGCCGTGGTGGTGACCGCCGGGCTCGGGGTGCTGCTGGAAGGGCGTGGACTGCCCGCGCTGACCGCGCCGTTCTGCCTGGTCGCGACCGCCGTCACGGTGGCCGCGCCCGGGTTCCGGCGGCTGTGGCCGGAGGGCGGCAGCCCGGCCGCGCTGCCCGCACCGGCCACCGGCGGCACCGGCCTGAGCTGGGAACACCTCTGGCACGGGTTCTTCGCCAACATCGGCCAGGTCTTCCTCATGCCCCAGTGGTACGTCGGCCTGCTGTTCCTGGCCGGGCTGTTCGCGGCCGGCCGGCTCGCCGGGCTGATGGCCTGCGTCGGCAGCGCCACCGCACTGCTCACCGCCAGGGTGTTGGGCGCCCCGGCGGAGGCGGTCGAGCAGGGGCTGCTCGGCTACAGCAGCGTGCTGGTGGCGCTGGCGCTGTGCGGGGTGTTCATCGCCCCGGACGGCTGGAGCGCGGCCTACGCCGTGCTCGGTGCGGCGGCCGCCACCGTGCTGACCCCGGCGCTCGGCGCGGTCACCGCGCCGTTCGGCGGCCACGCCTTCACCTGGCCGTTCGTCCTGACCACCCTGCTGTTCCTGGCGGCGGCGCCGGCGATTCCCCGGCTGCGTCGGATCTGAACCCGTAGTCGCCCTAACCTGGTATTCCGTCGGCCAACTCCCCTGCAATTCCTATGACTTGCATTTCGTCGGATTCTCGGAAAGGAGAAGTGGTTCCGATGAACCTCTCCCCGCGTGAGATGGACAAGCTCTACATCTACGTCGTGGCCGATCTGGCCCGCAAACGCCGCGACCGCGGCGTCAAGCTCAACTACAGCGAGGCCTGCGCGCTGATCAGCGAGGCCATCATGGAGGGGGCCCGGGACGGCCGCACCGTCGCCGAGTGCATGGAGATCGGCAAGCAGGTCGTCAGCAACGCCGAGGTCATGCCCGGCGTCCGCGAGATGCTGCCGCTGCTCCAGGTCGAGGCCGCCTTCCTGGACGGCACCAAGCTGGTCTCCTGTCACGACCCGGTCGGTGCCTGACCCATGACCGCACCACAGTCCGCCACGGTCGTGCTGGCCGGCGGGCACGAGAGCGACGGCGGCCGCGACCTGGCCGCCCTGGTCGGGCACCCGCCCGGGGTGGGCGCGCCGGCCGTGCACGCGGCGGCCGCCGCCGGGCGCCCGCTCGCCGAAGCCGTCCGGTCCGCCCTGGCGGCCGGGGACGGGCCGGTGTGCGTCGTCCCGATGACCCTCGGCCGCGACCCGAAACTGATCGCCGACAGCGCCCGCGCGCTGCGCTGGCTCGCCGCCGGCGAGGGCCGCGGACGGCTCGCGCTCACCGCACCCTTCGGCGCCGCCGAGCACCTGATCGGCTGGCTGCGCGCCGCCGCGGCCACGGCCGGTGACGGGGACGCCGTCCTGGTCACCGCCCCGGCGGCCGGGCCCTTCGAGGACGCCGAACTGTTCCGGATCGCCCGGCTGGTCCGCCAGTACGGGCGCCACCACCGGGTCGAGGTCGCCTTCACGGGCGGCGACCCCGACCCGGCCGAGGGCGTCGAACGCTGCCGGCTGCTCGGCGCCGGGCGGGTCACGGTCGTCCCGGCCTCCTTCGGCACCGCGCTGCCCCCGGGCCCGACCGGCGAGGGCGTCCGGGACGGCGGCCCGCTGCTGCGCCCGGCCGCGATCGCCGGAGTGGTCGCGGCCCGCACGGCGGCGGCGCTGCACCTGCTCGGCCACGGCGAGGACGGCATCCTGGCCGGCCTCGACGCCGAGCACGGCCACGGCTACGCCCACAGCCACGGCCCGGGCGAGGCGCACCACCACCACGGCCACCCGCACGCCCCCACGCACCCCCATCCCCACCCCCACCCCCACGCAGACACCCACCCCCACCCCCACGCACCAGCACCCGCACACACCCCCCACTGAACCGGCAGAGAGGAAGGCCAGCCATGTCCGGTGGCGCCGCATACCTGTACGGCGACGACCCGGTGGAGATCAACGCCGGCCGCGCCAAGGCCACGATCACGGTCAGCAACACGGGCGACCGCGCGATCCAGGTCGGTTCCCACTACCACTTCTTCGAGGCCAACCGCGCCCTCGACTTCGACCGCAACGCCGCCTTCGGCAAGCACCTCGACATCCCGGCCGGCACCGCCGTCCGCTTCGAGCCGGGTGACACCAAGGACGTCACCCTGGCCGAGTTCGGCGGGCACCGCCGCCTGGTCGGTTTCAGCAACCTGGTGGACGGCGGCACCACCGCGCGCGACACCCGTGCCCGGGCCATCGACCGGGCCATCGCGCGCGGCTTCAAGGGCACCAACCTCGACCTCAAGGACGACGACCTGCACGGCAGGGACTTCCACACCCGGACCCACTCGGAGGGCGACCGCTGATGGCCATGCTGTCCCGCAAGCAGTACACCGACCTCTTCGGCCCCACCGTCGGTGACCGCTTCCACCTGGCCGACACCAACCTCGTGGTCGAGGTCGAACAGGACTTCAACCAGGGCCACTACGGCGACGAGGCCGTCTACGGCGGCGGCAAGGGCATCCGCGACGGCATGGCCCAGGACCCGGCCGCCACCTCGGCGCAGGGCGCGCTCGACCTGGTGATCACCAACGTCGTCGTGCTGGACCCGGTGCTCGGCGTGGTCAAGGGCGACATCGGCGTCAAGGACGGCTTCATCACCGCCGTCGGCAAGGCCGGCAACCCGCACACCCAGAGCGGGGTGCACCCCAAGCTGGTGATCGGCCCCGGCACCGAGGTGATCTCCGGCGAGCACCTGATCGCCACCGCCGGCGGCATCGACACCCACATCCACTTCATCGCCCCGCAGCAGGCCCAGGAGGCGCTGAGCAACGGCATCACCACCCTGATCGGCGGCGGCACCGGCCCCTCCGACGGCACCAACGGCACCACGTGCACCCCCGGCCCGTGGAACATCGGGCGGATGTACCAGGCGGTCGAGGACCTCCCGGTCAACGTCGGCCTGCTCGGCAAGGGCAACGGCTCGCTGCCGGGCGCGCTGCGCGAGCAGGTCGAGGCCGGGGTGTGCGGGCTCAAGGTGCACGAGGACTGGGGCAGCACCCCGGCGGCCATCGACAGCGCGCTGCGGGTCGCCGACGAGTACGACGTGCAGGTGGCCATCCACACCGACACCCTCAACGAGTCCGGCTTCTTCGAGGACACCCTGTCCGCGATCGACGGCCGCACCATCCACACCTTCCACACCGAGGGCGCGGGCGGCGGCCACGCCCCCGACATCATGCGGATCGCCGGCGAGCCCAACGTGCTGCCGTCCTCCACCAACCCGACCCTGCCCTACACCGTCAACTCGGTGGACGAGCTGCTCGACATGGTGATGGTCTGCCACCACCTCAGCCATGACATCCCCGAGGACGTCTCCTTCGCCGACTCCCGGGTGCGCGCCGAGACCATCGCCGCCGAGACCGTGCTGCACGACGAGGGCGTCATCTCGATCTTCTCCTCCGACTCGCAGGCCATGGGCCGGATCGGGGAGTCCTTCACCCGCGCCTTCCAGACCGCCCACCACTGCAAGGCGCAGCGCGGCAAGCTGGCCGGCGACAGCGAGCGCAACGACAACGTCCGGGTGCTGCGCTACCTCGCCAAGCTCACCATCAACCCGGCGATCGCCTCCGGCACGGCCGAGCACATCGGCTCGCTGGAGCCCGGCAAGCTCGCCGACATCGTGCTGTGGCCGATCAACTCCTTCGGCGCCAAGCCCAAGCTGGTCATCAAGGGCGGCCTCATCAACTGGGCGCTGATGGGCGACCCCAACGCCTCGCTGCCCACCCCGCAGCCGGTCTACTACCGGCCCATGTACGGGGCGTTCGGGCGGGCCAAGCAGGCCACCCGGATCACCTTCATGTCCCAGGCCGCCGTCGACCTCGGGGTGCCGAAGGAACTCGGCCTGGACAGCCGGGTGCTGCCGGTGCGGCACTGCCGCTCGGTCGGCAAGCAGCACATGGTGCGCAACGACGCGCTGCCGAAGATCGCGGTCGACCCGGAGACGTACAAGGTCACCCTGGACGGCGAGCCCGCGACCATCGAGCCGGCCCGCGAACTGCCGCTCAACCACCTGTTCTACCTCGCATGAGCAGGGCCGACCCGGGGCCCGCCGACCCGGTGCCCGCGGATCCGGTGCCCGCCGGCCCGGGCCCGACGGACCCGGGCCCCGCGGGTGCGGGCCTGGACGCCCTGCTGGTCAGCCTCCAGCTGACCGACTCGGCCTTCCCCAGCGGCTTCTACACCCTCTCGCACGGCCTGGAGGGCTACGCCCAGGCCAAGGCCGTCACCGCCGACACCATGCCGGTGCTGCTCGCCGACCTGCTGCGGCACAGCGTCGGACCGGCCGACGCCACGGCGCTCGCCCTGGCCCACCGGGCCGCCGACGCCGGGGACTGGGCGCTGCTCGCCGAGACCGACCAGCGGCTGCACGCCACCAAGCTCAACCGCGAGCTGAGGCTCGCCGCCACCCGCACCGGGCGCCAACTCCTGGACATCGCCCGGGAGTCGGTGGGCGGCGAGCCGCTGGAGCGGTACGCCGCCCTGGTCGCGGACAAGCGCGCCCCCGGCTGCCAGGCGGTGGCCGCCGGGGTCGCCTACGCCTCGGCCGCCGTCCCCGTCGAACAGGCCGTGGCGGGCGACCTGTTCGCCTTCTGCACCAGCTTCGTCGGCGCCGCGCTGCGGCTGCGGCTGACCGACCACCGCAAGGCGCAGGTGGTGCTGCGGGCCACCGCCCCGGTCATCCGCGAGGTCGTGGCGGCCGCGCTGGAGCGGGAGTTGGCGGACCTCGGCGGCTGCGTACCGGTCGCGGATGCGATGTCCGGACGGCACGAACGGGCCGAGGCCCGGCTGTTCGCGAGCTGAACACCCCGCTGAACGCTGGACACCCCTACGAATGGAGGAGGACCCCATGACCGAGAACGTGCTCCGGGTGGGCATCGGCGGCCCGGTCGGCTCCGGCAAGACGGCGCTCATCGAGGCGCTGGTGCCGGTGCTGATCGAGCGCGGCCACCGTCCGGCGGTGATCACCAACGACATCTACACCCAGGAGGACGCCCAGCACGTCCGCCGCACCCTCGCCGGGGTGCTCGACCCGGAACGGGTGGTCGGCGTCGAGACCGGCGCCTGCCCGCACACCGCCGTGCGCGACGACCCGACCATGAACCTGGCCGCCGGGGCCGAGATGCTGGAGCGCTTCCCCGACGTCGACACCCTGCTGTACGAGTCCGGCGGCGACAACCTGACCCTGACGTTCAGCCCGGTGCTGGTCGACCTCTTCCTGTTCGTCCTCGACACCGCCGAGGGCGAGAAGATGCCCCGCAAGCGCGGCCCGGGCATCACCGAGTCGGAGCTGCTGGTCATCAACAAGACCGACCTCGCCCCGTACGTGCGCGCCGACCTCGGCGTCATGGAGTCCGACGCCCGGCGGGTCCGCGAGGGCGGACCGGTGGTGCTCACCAACTGCCTGACGGGGGAGGGGCTGGAGGAGATCGCGACCTTCCTGGAGACCTTCCGCAAGGTCCCGGCATGACGGTGGCCGCGCGGGCCCCCGAGGGGCGGCGGCCGGTGCCCCGGCTCGACCCCCGGCACTACGAGCCGGCCCGGGTCCCGCAGGCGGTCCGCCGGTACGCCGGGACGCCCGACACCCTCGCGGTCGGGCGCCCCGGCAAGGTCGGACTGCTGGAGCTGGCCTTCGAGCGGATCGGCGGGCGCACCGAACTCACCGGCCACTACCAGAAGTCGCCGCTGCAGATCATGCGCCCGCTGTACTTCGACCCGGCCCGCCCCGACCTCGCCGTCACCCTGCTGATGTCCACCGGCGGCGGCATCCTCCAGGCCGACCGGCTGCGCACCGACATCCGCTGCGGGGCCGACACGGCGGTCCACCTGACCACCCAGGCGGCCACCAAGGTCTACCGGATGGAGTACGACTACGCGACGCAGCTGGTCAATCTGGAGGCCGGCCCCGGCGCCTACGTGGAGTACCTGCCCGAGCCGGTGATCCCCTTCGTCGACTCGCGCCTCTACCAGCGCACGGTGCTCACCGTGGACCGGGGGGCGACCGTCCTGGCGGGCGAGACCGTCCTCGCCGGCCGCCTCGCCCGGGGTGAGCGCAACGCCTACCAGGTCTTCGCCTCGGACCTCGAAGTGCGGCGCCCCGACGGCGAGTTGGTGGCCCTGGACACCGTCCGGCTGGAGCCCGCCGGGGCCGGCGTCACCGGCCCCGCCGTACTCGGCGGGCACGACGTGATGTCCAGCCTCTACGTGCTCAGCCCGCTCGCCCCCGCCGCCCGGATCGCCGACGCGCTGCACGAGGCCCTGGCCGACCGCGGCCTGCTGTACGGGGTCAGCGTGCTGCCGCAGGACAGCGGTGCCTGGCTGCGGCTGCTCGACTCCGACACCCGCGCCTGCGCCGCCGCCCTGCGGGCCGCCTGGGACGCCGTCCGCCGGCTGCTGATCGGGGTGCCGGCGCCGGAGCTGCGCAAGACCTGACGGGGGCGGGGGCCTGGTCAGGCGGGGGCCTTGTCGGGCGGGGGAGGCCTGGTCGGGTCCGGAGTCCTGGCGGCCCTAGGAGTCCCGGTCGCCCCGGGGGCGCAGGTCCGTGTCGGCGAGGCGGGCGATCTGCCGGTGGCTGAGTTCGACCGTGCGGTTCATGTGCCGGAGCAGGAAGGCCAGCTCGTCCTCGCTGTCCTCGGCGAAGATCGCGGCCCAGTCGCCGCCGAGCTCGCGCCAGACCTCCCCGAAGCGCGCCAGTGCGTCGGGGAGGACGGCGACCAGCACCCGGCGGCGGTCGGCCTCGTCCCGCTGCCGGGCCACCAGGCCCGCCTTCTCCAGGCGGTCGACCAGTCGGGTCGCCGAGCCGCTGGTCAGTCCGGTCAGCTCGGCGACCCGGCCGGTGGTGACGGGGCCGTCCTCCAGGGTGAGCAGGTTGAGGCACTGGACGTCGGTCGGGTGCATGCCGAGGTGGTCCGCGACGGCCTGGTTGAACAGCACGTAGGAGGCCAGGTAGCGGCGCGAGAGCGGCCAGAGCCGGGCCAGCAGTTCGTCGCGGTGGGGGGTCATGGGGCCAGGGTAACCGGCAGGCCGTTAATCATTTGCGTCACGCAGAGATCTCTTCATATGTTGTCTGCATGACGCAGATAATATCTCGACCCCCCGTCGCCGTCACCGGAGCCACCGGCGCCCAGGGCGGCGCCACCGCCCGGGCCCTGCTCCGGGCCGGCCGCCCGGTCCGGGCCCTCACCCGCGACCCCGGCTCCCCGGCCGCCCGCGAACTCGCCGCCCTCGGCGCCGAGCCGGTCCGTGCCGACTTCGACGACCCGGCCTCGCTCGCCGCCGCCCTCGACGGTGCCGGGAGCCTCTTCGCGATGTCCACCCCGTTCGGGACGGACCTCGACACCGAAGTCCGCCAGGGCATCGCCCTGCTCGACGCCGCCCGCGCCGCCGGCACCGTGCGGCACGTCGTCCTCACCTCCGCCACCAACGCCGACCGCTCCACCGGCATCCCGCACTTCGACTCCAAGCAGCGCATCGAACAGCACCTCGCCAGCCTCGACCTGCCCTGGACGGTCATCGGCCCGGCGGCCTTCCTCGACAACTACGCCAACGACTGGACCCTCGCCTCGCTGCGCGAGGGGGTCTTCCCGCTGCCCATGCCCCCCGGCGTCCCCCTCCCGGTGATCGCCGCCGAGACCATCGGCGACTTCGCCGCCCACGTCCTGGCCCACCCGGACGACTACGCGGGGCGGCGCATCGACATCGCCTCCCAGTGGTGCACCGGCGAACAGATCGCCGCTGCCATCACGGCGGCGGCCGGCCGGCCGGTCCGCTGCCAGGAGGTGCCGCTGTCTGTCGTCGAGACCTACTCCCAGGACCTCGCCGCGATGTTCCGCTACTTCCAGGAGGTCGGCCTGGAGATCGACACCGACACCCTGCACGCCGAGACCCCGGCCGTGGAGTGGCGCACGCTGGAGTCCTGGGCCGCCGGGCAGACCTGGGGCCTCTGACCCGCTCCGCCCCGTCGGCGCCGGAGTGCCCGTCAGCGCTGGAACGCCCGGTCGGCGAGGCCGGTGCGGGACCACCGGTGTCACCGGTGACGGACCGCGCCCCTACGATGACCGTCATGAATTCTGGGGGGCCGGGGCTCCAACTCATCGACGGACGCTTCGAACTGGTGGAGCGGCTGGGCGGCGGCGGCATGGGACTGGTGTGGCGGGCACGCGACACCCTCCTGGAGCGCGAGGTGGCCTTGAAGGAGGTGCGCCCGCCCGACCCGGCCGACCTCGCCGGCGACCCGGGCGCGGCGGCGGTGCTGCGCGAGCGGGTCCTGCGGGAGGCCCGGTCGCTGGCCCGGCTCAACCACCCCCACGTGGTGACGATCCACCACATCGTCGACCGGCCCGAGTACCCGCACCCCTGGCTGGTCATGGAGCTGGTGACCGGCGGATCGCTGCACGACCGGCTCGCGCGCGGCCCGATGACGCCCCTGGAGGCGGCCCGGCTCGGCCGCGGGGTGCTGTCCGCCCTGAGCGCCGCGCACGCGGCCGGCATCCAGCACCGCGACGTCAAGCCCGGCAACGTCCTGCTGCGCCCGGACGGCACCCCGGTCCTCACCGACTTCGGCATCGCCGCACTGTCGGAGGCGCCCAGCCTGACCACCACCGGCGCCCTGATCGGCTCGCCCGAGTACATAGCCCCCGAGCGGGTCCGCGGCGAGGAGGGCAACCCGGCCTCCGACCTGTGGTCGCTCGGCCTGATGCTGTACGTCGCGGTGGAGGGGCAGCACCCGCTGCGGCGCGCCACCACCCTCGCCACGCTGGCCGCCGTCCTGGACGAGCCGGTACCGGCCCCGGTACGGTCCGGGCCGCTGGGCCCGGTGCTCGCCGCCCTGCTGGTGCGGGACACGGCCGCGCGCCCCGACGCCTGGCAGCTCGACCGGCAGCTCGCCGACGCCGAGGTCGCGGCGGCGGCCGAGGCCCAGGCCGGGGCGGTCGGCACGGTCCGCCTGCTCCCGCCCGCGGCCGCCGCTGCGAGTGCCACCGCCTCGACGGCCACGGCCACCGCCCCGCCGCCGACCGGGTACGTCACGGGGCACCCCACCGGGCAGACCTACGGCCCGCCGCAGACCCTCGCCCAGGAGCCGCGCGACGCGACGCCCCCGCCCCGGCCCGGCAGGCTGCGCGGCGCGCTGCGCACCGGCTACCTGGTGCTGGTCCCGGTGCTGATGGTGAGCATCGGCTTCGCCGTCCAGCACTTCGCGGCCCGGGGCGGCGACAGCACCGCCACCCCGCCGGCGGCCTACCCGGGCCTGCTCACGCCGACGGGCGCGCGCGGCGCGATCCAGTCCATGAGCCAGAAGTCGGGCGGCCGCGCCTTCCTGGAGTTCACGCTCCGGCAGGACTCCGGCGACGCCCTCGTCGCGACCGCCGCCAACCCGAACCTCTACGACAGCCTCTCCTACCGCGACGGCAAGTCCACGCCCGGCATCCGCTCCGGCACCGTGGCCTTCGGCGAGAAGCCGCTGGACCTCCGGTCCGTCAACTGGGACGCCCTCCCCGCGCTGCTGCAACGGGCCGACGCCGAACTCGGCATCACCCACCCGACCAGCCACTACGTGCTCCTGCACGACGCCCAGGGGATGGGCGACACCGAACCGTCGCTGCTGGTGTACGTCGCGGACGCCTACGGCACCGCCTACCTCAGGGCGGACTTCGACGGCACGGTCGTGAAGGCGTACCCCCGCACCTGAGGACCGGTCAGTCGGTCGAGGGCCGGGCCCAGCGCTCCACGAACTTCCGCTGCCAGGGCGTCTCCACGGCGTGCCGGCCGTAGTGCTCCCGCACGTACCCGACCGCCTCCGCCGCCGGCACGCCGTCCAGCACGGCGATGCAGGCCAGGGCCGTGCCGGTGCGCCCGCGGCCGCCCGCGCAGGCGAGTTCGACCCGCTCGCCGGTGCAGCGCTCCCAGGCCTCCCGGAAGGCGTCGGCGGCGTCCGTGCGGTCGGCGGGCAGCCGGAAGTCGGGCCAGCGCACCCAGCGGCTCTCCCAGGGGAGCGGCTTCGGTTCGCGCCCCAGCAGGTAGATGCCGAAGTCGGGGCGCGGGCCCGGCGGCAGCGGGTTGAGGACGCCGCGGCCGCGCAGCAGCCGCCCGGAGGGCAGGCGCAGCACGCCCGGGGCGTCGGGCTCCCAGCCGGTGGTGGACGCGTGGTCGGTCATGGTCGCCGGTGTCGCCTTTCAGCGGGGATGGTCGTCGGGGTGGCCGGTGCGGCGGTCGGTGAGCCGGCCGTTGAGCCGGCCGGTCAGAGGTCGGCGTGCCCGACGAGCTTCAAGCAGCGCTCCCACAGCTCGGCCCGGGCCCGCAGGTCGTAGGCCTGGCGGTTGGCGCGGGCCTCGCGCAGCCGGTCGTAGTAGCGGCCGGTGGTGCCGGCCAGGGCCGGGTCGGTGACCAGCCGGTGGGTGGCGGTGACGCCGTCCTCCAGGCTGTCGATGCTGTGGCCGATCTCCCGGAGCACCATCTTGGTGGGCATGTACGTCGACGGGTGGAGGCTGTTGACGGTCACTTCGGCGGCCGGCACCCGGGCGGCGAGCTCCATGCCGCAGGCGATCTGGGCGAGCTTGCTGCGGCAGTACGCGCTGGTGCCGTCGTAGCCGTTCTCCAGCATGAGGTCGTCGAAGTCGATCTCCTGCTGTCCGGCGGAGGCGACGTTGACGATCCGGGCGGGCGCGCAGGCGCGCAGCAGCGGCAGCAGTTCGAGGCTGAGCAGGAAGCCGGCCAAGTGGTTCACGGCGAAGCGCAGTTCATGGCCGTCGGCGCTGGTGCGGCGGGTGCGGCCGTCGGGTTCGCCGGCGCCTATGCCCGCGTTGTTGACGAGGACGTCGAGCCGGCCGGTGGTGGCGCGGACCTCGGCCGCGAGGGCGCGGACCTGCTCCAGCTCGGCGAGGTCGGCGAGCAGGGTGGCCGGGCGGGCCGTCCCGTGGGCCTCGGCCACCTCCCGGGCGGTGCGGTCGAGCCGGTCCCGGTCGCGGCCGTGCAGCAGGAGGGTGGCGCCCTCGGCGGCCAGGCGGTGGGCGAGGGCGCGGCCGAGGCCGTCGGTGGAGCCGGTGATGAGAACGGTCCGCGGTGGGGTGGGCGTGGTCATCGGGACTCCTGTCAACGGGTGTGGCGGCGGATCCGGTTCAGGATGCCACGTGCAGCCGCGCGCCGCCGGGCATCCCGGCGCGGTGGGCGAGGGCGGCCGCCTCGCCGCGCGAGCCGACACCCAACTTGGCCAGGATGTTGGCGACGTGGAACTTCACCGTGGACTCGCTGATGTGCAGCTCCGCGGCGATGTCCCGGTTGCGTCGGCCCTGGGCGAGCTGGTCGAGCACCTCCAGTTCGCGCGGCTGGAGCCCGTCCAGCGGGTCGGTGACGGCGGTCGGCGAGGGCATGCCGAGCGGCAGCTCCACCGTCACGGTGGTACCCCAGTTGGGGACGGACTCGACCTCGTAGCGGCCGCCGAGGGCGGTGATCCGGTCGGCCGTGCGGTGGACGGCGAGGGCGTCCGCGGCGAGCACCCCGAGGCCGTCGTCGCGCACCACGGTGCGCAGCGCGCCGTCCGCCGTAAACTGCCAACTCAGGTGCAGCCGACCGGGCTTCTCCTGTTCCATCATCAGCATGACGGCGCACTGGACGGCGGCCCGGGCGGTGTGCGCGGTGTCCGCGGGGATGGACCGGGTGGCGTCGGACGGCGGCGCGAGGTCGAGCCGGACCCCGGTGTGCCGCAGCAGCGGGCGCAGTTCGCGGGCGAGCCGGGCGAACGCGGCGTCGGCGGGCTCCTCGCTGAGCTCGCGGTCCAGGTCCGCGGCCCGGCGCAGGTCGAGCAGGGCGGTGACGGCCAGGTCGGTGGCGGCCCGGCGGGCGGCGCGGTCGTCCAGGTCGGCCGAACGCAGCGGCGCCAGGACGGCGGTCAGCGCGGCGCTGTGGGTGCCGGTGAACTCGGCGATGGTCCGGGCCCGGGTGACGGCGGCGGTACGGGAGATCATCGCCTGGCCGGGCGCGGCGTCGGTGGCGCGGTGCTCGGAGTGGGCGATCACCAGCTCGCACACCTGCTGGAGGACGGCGAGCGCACCGGCCGGCACCGGCGCGGCGTCGCCGCGGACCAGGACCAGCAGCACCTCCTTGTCGTCGGCCGGAGCGGCGATCACCACCACCGGCCGGGTCCGGCCCGCCAGTTCGGCCTCGCCCTGCCAGGGGCGGCCGGCCGAGGTCGTCCCGGCGGCCCGCTCGGCGAGCCGGGCCAGCTCCAGCCCGGAGAGGCCGCCGACCAGCTCGCGCGGGCCGTGGGCGTTGGCGGGGGAGTAGGCGCAGACACCGCTCAGGTGGGCGATCGCGACGTGCGGGACGAGCGTGCGGACCACCGCCGACAGCCGCGGCACCACCTCGGGCCGGGGCGCGCGCAGCACCTCGACGGCCCGCGCCAGCGCGTCCTCGGGGCGGCCCCAGTGCTCCCGCCAGGCCTCGTCGGGGCCGGGGCCGTCCACCGCGTCCATGCCTTCGTGCGACTCCATGCCTGCGTCCATGCCCTTCACCCTAGTTCCGGGGCCGCCCCCGGCCGCCCCTCCCTTCGGCCAGGTGGAACTGTCCGAACGGCCGGCCGGGGGCCTGCGGCCGGCGCCGCAGGATGGAGCCGTCGGAACGAACAACCCCCGGACGGACAACGCCCGGACGAACCGAGGATCTTCCATGACCAAGGCCATCGCTTTCCCCCGGTACGGCGACGCGGACGTGCTGCGCCCGATCGAGCTCGACCTGCCCGCCCCCGGGCCCGGCCAGGTGCGGGTCGCGGTCCGCGCGGTCGGCGTCAACCCGCTGGACCACAAGGTGCGCAGCGGCTCGTTCGACGGCATCATCCCGGTCACCTTCCCCGCCGTGCCCGGCTACGAGGTCGCCGGGGTGGTGGAGGCGGTCGGCGCGGAGGTCACCGCCTTCGCCCCCGGCGACGAGGTGTTCGGCGCCCTGATGGGCGGCGGCTACGCCGAGCACGCGCTGCTCGACGCCGGCCAGGTGGTGGCCAAGCCCGCCACCTTGAGCTGGGAGGAGGCCGCGGCGATCCCGGTCGCCGCCGAGACCGCCGAGCGGGTCCTCGACATCCTGGGCGTGCGCTCCGGGGAGACGCTGCTGGTGCACGGCGCCGCCGGGGCCGTCGGCACCCTGCTGCTCCAGTTCGCCCGGGCCCGCGGCATCACCGTGATCGGCACCGCGAGCGAGGCCAACCACGCCTACCTGCGGGAACTGGGCGCGATCCCGGTGACGTACGGCGACGGCCTGGCCGAGCGGGTGCGGGCGGCCGCGCCGGGCGGGGTCGACCGCGTCCTGGACGCGGCGGGCAAGGGAGTGCTGCCGCTCTCCGTCGAACTGGCGGGCAGCGCCGAGCGGGTGCTGACGATCGCCGACATCCCCGGCGCGCAGGAGCACGGCATCCGTTTCAGCGGCGGAGCCGAGGGCGGCGAGTCGTACCACGGGCGCGCCTTCGCGGCCGCCCTCGCCCTGCACCGGGCGGGCACCCTGCGGCTGCCGCTGCACCGGGTGCTCCCGCTGGCGGAGGCGGCGCAGGCGCACCGGATCAGCGAGGACGGGCACGTGCGGGGGAAGATCGTCCTCACGGTCTGAGCGGTCCGAGCGCTGCCGCCGTCCGGGCCGGTCCGCTGTCGGCCCGGTCCGCTGTCGGCCCGGGCCCGTCGGGCGGAAGTCCGGCCCCGCGCCGCCGCGCTCGGTAGAGTCCCGCCATGGTGACTTCGAACGCGGCGGGGCGGCTGGCCGGCCGTTCCTGCGTGGTGACCGGCGCGGCCAGCGGCATCGGCCGGGCCGTCGCGGAACGCTTCGTCCGGGAGGGCGCGTCGGTGGTGGCCACCGACCTGGACGCCGAGGGGCTGGGCCGGCTGGCCGGGCGGTTCCCGGAGGCCGTCAGCACGGTGGTCGGTGACGTGTCCGTCGACGCGGACGCCCGCCGGATGGTCGCGGCGGCCGTCGAACGGCACGGGCGGATCGACGTGCTGGTGGCCAACGCCGGGGTGATCCCGCTGATGGACATCACCGAGGCGAGCGCCGAGGACTGGGACCGGGTGATGGCCGTCGACGGCCGCGGCATGTTCCTCACCTGCAAGTACGCGATCGAGGCGATGCTCGCCCAGGAACGGCCGGGCGGCTCGATCGTCTGCCTGTCCTCCATCTCGGGCGAGGCCGGCCAGCGCGGCCAGGCGGTCTACGGGCCCGCCAAGTTCGTCGCCTCCGGGCTGACCAAGCACCTCGCCGTCGAATGGGCGGACCGCGGCATCCGGGTCAACGCCGTCGCCCCCGGCACCATCGGCACCGAGCGGGTCGCCCGGCTGCGGGACGAGCCCGGCGGGCCCGAGTACCTGGCGGCGATCGAGAAGCTGCACCCGATGGGCCGCCTCGGCGACCCGGCCGAGGTCGCCGCCGCCGTCCTCTTCCTCGCCTCCGAGGAGGCCTCGTTCATCACCGGCGCCGTCCTGCCGGTCGACGGCGGCTACCTGGCGCAGTAGCGGGCGGGGCGCGGGGCCGATCAGGCGCCGCCCGCCGTTCCGACGTCGCGGACCCAGACGGGCAACGGCGGGAGGGGCAGCCCCGGGATCCAGGTCCCGTCCGCGTCCAGGACGTCCCCGTCGTTCGGGGGTTCGTCGAGGTCGCCGATGTCCACCAGTTCGGTGCGCAGGACCGTGCCGGGCTCGTCGTCGGCGAGGTGGTCCGCGACGATCGGGCCGAGGTCCGTGGTCGGCAGGTAGTTCCCGCGGAACGGCAGGTCCCGCGGCCCGACCGAGCCGGTCGAGCAGCGCAGTTGCCCGGCCAGCACGTCGTGCCAGACGTAGAAGGTGGCCGGCCCGTGGTGGCCGAGTGCCCGGACCCGCTCCCGGAGCAGGGCGGCGGTGCGCTCGAAGGCGTCCACCACCTGCTGGACGGTCAGCGTCCGCCGGTCCTCCTCCTCGGCGGTCATCCACCAGGTGTTGGTCCGCTGCTCCGCCGGACGGTCGTCCGGGTCCAGTACCAGCGGGTCGTCCGCGAGTTCGGCGATCCACATGAGCAAAGGCATGGCGGCAGTATCCCCGCCGCCGCGCCCGCCCGCGCCGGGCGGGGGGCGTTCGTGGGCGGGCCGTAAAAACGGTGGCGCCCGGCCGTCGCGGCGTGCTGGAGTGGTCGGATGGATCGTGATCATGTACTCGCCCTGTTCGACCAGCGGATCCGGCGCGACGCGCGGCCGGACGGCCCCGACGTCCGGGTCGAGCGCGACGGCGCCGTGGTGCGCCAGGTGGGGGGCGAGCACGCCTGGAACGGCATCGTCTGGTCCGGACTCGACGAGGCCGGGACGGACGCCGCGATCGCCGCGCAGGTCGCCCACTTCACCGGGCTGGGCCTGGAGTTCGAGTGGAAGACCTACAGCCACGACCGCCCCGCCGACCTCGGCCGGCGGCTGCTCGCGGCCGGGTTCACCGCCGAACCCGACGAGGCGCTGATGATCGCCCGGATCGCGGACCTGCCCACCGACGCGGCCCTGCCCGAGGGCGTCCGGCTGGAGCCGGTGACCGACGAGGCCGGGGTCGACCTCATGGTGACCGCCCACGATCTGGCCTTCGGGGCCGCATCCCCGACCCTGCGCGGGCGCCTGCTCGACCACCTCCGGCACGACTCGGAGACGCTGCTCCTGGTCGTCGCGATGGCCGGCGACCAGCCGGTGAGCGCCGCCCGGACGGAGCTCACCCCGGGCACCGGCTTCGCCGGCCTGTGGGGCGGCGGCACCGTCCCCGGCTGGCGCGGTCGCGGCATCTACCGCGCCCTGGTCGCCCACCGCGCCCGCCAGGCCGCCGCACTCGGCTACGAGTACCTCCAGGTCGACGCGAGCGACCAGAGCCGCCCCATCCTGGAGCGGCTCGGCTTCGCGCGGCTCAGCACCACCACGCCGTACGTGTACCAGCCGTAGGGCCCGGGCGCCGGGGGCGTCACGGCGTGGGCGTGAACCGCCCCGGCAGTGCCTCCCCCGGCTCGCCCGAGAACACCACCTCACCCCGGTGCAGCACGTGCACCGCCGCCGCCCCCGCCAGCGAGCGCGGCAGGGACTGCGCGGCCAGCACCACCGTACGGCCCCCGGCCGCCCCGGCCAGCAGCACCGCGTGCAGCCGCGCCGCCACCGCCGGCGCCAGCCCGCGCTCCGGCTCGTCCAGCAGCAGCAGGTCGGGCCGTGCCCCCAACGCCCGCCCCACCGAAACCAGTTGGCGCTGACCGTCGGACAGCGTGCCCGCCCGGCGGGGCAGCAGCGCGGACAGCTCCGGGAACGCCTCCAGCACCTCCGCCGGTACCTCCGCCCGCCCCGCACCGGCCAGGCCCAGGTTCTCCGCCACGGTGAGCGAACCGAACACCCCGCGCTCGGCCGGCACCAGCGCCAACCCCAGCCGCACCCGCCGGTGCACCGACAGCCCGGTGACGTCCCGCCCGCGCCAGCACACCCGCCCACCGGACAGCGGCACCACCCCCGCCAGGGCGTGCAGCGCACTGGTGCGCCCCGAACCGTTGCGGCCCAGCAGGACGGTGACGGCGGCGGCCGGAAAGGCGAGGTCCACGCCGTGCAGCGCCTCCAGCGGCCCGTACCGGACCCGGACGCCGCACAGGGCCGCGGCTACCGGCATGCGATCACCCCGGCAGCGTCCAAGCAGGGCTTCCCGTGCGGGAGTTCGGCACTCACGGGCGGCCACCCCAGGCCTCGGCCACCCGGGCGTCCGCCAGCACCGCCGCCGTCGGCCCGGCCGCCACCACCCGGCCCTGCGCCATCGCGTAGACGGCATCGGCGAGTTCGGCCACCAGCTCGGCATCGTGCTCGACCAGCAGCAGCGCCATCCCACGCCCCGCGAGAGCGCGCAGTACCGCCACCAGACGGCCCGTCTGGGCGGCATCGAGCCCCGCCGCCGGCTCGTCCAGCAACAGCACCCGGGGCTCGCCCGCCAGCGCCCGCGCCAACTCCACCAGCCTCAGCACCCCGGTGGGCTGCACCCCCGCCGGCTCGTCCGCGACACCCCGCAACCCGAGCAACCCCAGCGCCCGCTCCGTCCGCTCCGCCGCCCCCCTGCCCCCTCGCTGCTCCGCGCCCACCCGCACGTTGTCGGCCACCGAGAGGGTCGGGAAGACGGCGATCTGCTGGAACGTCCGCGCCAACCCGAGCCGCACCCGCCGGTGCGCGGCCACGGCGGTCACGTCCCGCCCGCCCAGCAGCACCCGCCCGGCATCCGGCCGCACCGTCCCGGCCAGACAGTCGAACAGGGTGCTCTTCCCCGCCCCGTTCGGCCCGATCAACGCCGTGATCCGCCCACCCGGAGCCACCAGGTCCACCCCGCCCACCGCCACGATCCCCCCGTACCGCCGCACCACCCCCCGCACGGTCAACCGCGCCGCCGTCACGACGCCCGCCCGGGGGGCGTCGTACAGCTGAACAGCCCTACGGGGAAGGTGAGGTGAATTGTTCTCCGCTGTCGCCGGTCGGCGGGGGCCTCGGCTCCTGCCTGCGGTCCCAGGACGGCGGGTCGGGCCGCACCCGTCAGGGTGGTGGCGCGGGGGAGTCGGTGGTGGATCCGGCCGCAGCGTCGGGCGGGGGGCGAGGATCTGTTCAACGGGCCTTCCTTCGCAGGGAGTTCCGGGTGGCGCCGGTGCTCCGTTCACGGGCGGCGGTTCAGGGTGGCGCGGAGGCGTCGGCCGGTGGGGGTGAGGTGGCCGGGCGGGAGGTCTGGCGGGGGGTCGCGCCGTGCGGTGGGGAGGGCGGCGAGGCCGCCGGGGAGGCGGCCGATGGCGGCGGCGAGGACGCCGACCGCGACGGCCGAGACGCCGATGACGGTGCCCGCGTCGAGGCCGATCAGCAGGGCGGCGGCGAGGACGGCGCCGAGGGCGCTGTCGGCGCCGGCGACGACCACGGCGGCGAACCAGAGCAGGCCGCGGACCGGGTCGAAGGACGCCGCGTCGAAGGCGCGGCCCGCGAGGCCCATCAGGCCGCCGCCGAGGGCGGCGAGCGCGGCACCGACCACGAAGGCGAGGAGTTTGAGGCCCGGTACGTCGACGCCCGCCGCGACCGCACCGGCCTCGTGGTCGCGCATGGCGGTGAGGGCGCGGCCGAGGCGGCCGCGGTGGAGGGCGCGGACGGCGAGCAGGCCGAGGCCGAGCAGGAGGAGTTCGGCGAGGTAGAAGGCGCGGTCGCCATCGAGGAGGGCGGGGCGGTCGAGGGTGAGTCCGGTGGTGGCGTAGGGCTGCTGGAAGACGAAGCGGCTCAGTGCGGTGCCGAAGGCGAAGGTGACGAGGGCGAGGGCGAGTCCGCGGCGGCGGATCGCGGGTCGGCCGGTGAGCAGGCCGAGCGGGGCGGTGGCGAGGACGGCGAGCAGCAGTGCGGGGACGGCCGGAAGGGCCGGCAGGCCGGGGACGCGACCGCTCATCAGCAGGGCGGTGCCGAGCGCGCCGAGGCCCGCGTACCCGGCCTGGCCGAGGGAGGTCTGCCCGCCGTAGCCGGTGACGACGACGACGGACAGCAGCACCAGGGCGAGGGCGGGGACGAGCAGGGCGCTGCGCAGGTCGTTGCCGCGGAAGCCGAAGGGCAGCAGGAGCAGCACCAGGCAGACCGCGCCGGCCGACCGCCCGCCGCCTCCTCGTCCTCCGCCGCCTCCTCCTCGTTCTCCTCCGGGTCGGTGGCTCCGGGAGGTGAGCGGCGCCCCGCCGTCCGGGGCCCGGCCCCCGGTGATGCCGGGCCCGGCGAGCAGGGCGGCGGCGAGCAGCGCGATCACGAACAGGTTGGACTGCACCGCCTGGACCAGCGGCAGCAGTTGGCCGGACGGGCGGAGCCGGGTGAGTTCGGACTGGGCGATGCCGAGTCCGAGTCCGGTGGCGACGGCGACGGGGATGCTGCGCAGCCGGGCGGCGACGGCGACGGCCATGGTCTCCATGACCAGCAGCGGCAGCCCGTACGGGTCGAGCAGCAGGTAGGGCGCGAGGGCGACGCCGACGAGCCCGGCGGTGAAGGTGCTGAAGGCCCAGCCGAGGGCGGAGACCCGGTCGGCGTCGACGCCGGTGAGGGCGGCGAGCCGGCGGTCGTCGACGACGGCGCGCAGGTGGAGGCCGAGGCGGGTCCAGCGGGTGGTGGCGGCGACGGCGAGGCCGAGGACCAGGATCGCGGCGAGCTGGGCGACGGTGTCGGGGCGCAGGGTGTGGCCGCCGGGCAGCCGGATCGGGGCGCCGCCGAACGGGCTGGGCGCGCCGGCCAGCGGGGCCGGTCCCCACAGCAGGACGGCGACTCCGATGAGCAGCACGAACACGCCGAGCCCGGCGACCATGGTCTCGGCCGGTCCGGCGCCGCGCCGTTGCAGCGGGCGGTGCACGAGGACGTCGAGGAGCACGCCGAGGGCGGGCGCGACCACCAGCAGGCAGCAGGCGAGGGCCGGCCAGACCGGCCAGTGCCGGACGACCACGAGGTCGCGCAGCAGGTAGGCGACGGCCATGGCCTGGGCGCCCTGGGCGATGTTGAGCACGCCGGTGGCGCGGTGGCAGACGACCAGTCCGATGCCGCTGAGCGCGGCGGCACTGCCGACGGTGAGCCCGGCGAGGGCGAGGTCGAGGGTGAGGCCGAACGAGTCGGGCGCGGCGAGCAGGACGGTCATCGGTTCAGCCGCTCGGCGGGGCGGCTTCGCCCGGACGGGTGGCGGGCGTGCTCGGGGCGTCCGGGGTGTTCGGGGCGTCCGGGGTGTTCGGGGTGTTCGGGGTCTCCGGGAGCCCCAGGGCGTCCGGGGCCCCGGGGGCGTCCGGCGAGCAGAGCGGGCAGGGCGTCAGACCCCGCTCCCGTACGGCGGCCGCGTCCACCGGTGCGGCCGTCGCCTTGCCGGTGACCAGCGGGCAGTCCGGCCGGTGGTAGCGGGTGCCCTCGGGGACGGCGAGCGGCCCCGACCGGTGCGCCGGGGCCGGATCAGGCCCCGGCCCCGGCTCGGCCCCGGGCTCCACCAGCAGGTCGTACAGCCGCTCGACCCGCCGGTCGGTCAGTTCCCCCAGGTGCCCGCGCGGGGGCGGCGGCCGCAGCGCGACCAGGACGGCGCCGGCCACGATCAGGGCCGCGCCGGGGACGGTGGCGGAGGCCAGGTAGGGGACCTGCTGCTCGACGAAGCGTTCGCCGGAGACCCCGTACCAGCCGAGCACGCACAGCACGGCCCCGACCGCGAGGAGCAGCCAGCCGGCCCGGTCATGCCCGGCCCGGTCACGTCCGGCCCGCTCGCGCCCGGCCCGCTCGCGCGCGGCCCGGTCACGCCCGCTCCGGAGGCTCTGCGGCAGGCGGGCACCGCGCCGGACGGGGGAAACCCTCGGGGCGTTACGGGTGATTTCTCCGTCGGATTGCGATGCGTCCATGGATCCGCCTTCATGGTGTCACCTGAGACGTTTCCAGGATCGGCCTGGAACAGCATCCGGGGATCCGCGACCGGCCGGGCGCAGTCCGGGCGGTGCGGTCGAGAGGGAACACCATGCGCGTGACGCGAAGCGGCACCTCCCGGGGCGGCAGCGCCCTCCTGCGGACGGCGGGCGGGCTGCTCGCCCTGCTGCTGGCGGGCACCGCGGCCGGGTGCGGCAGCACCAAGTCCGGGTCCGGGTCCTCGGCCTCCTCCCCGGCCGCAACCGCGAGTGTCACCGCCGGTGCGAGTGTCACCACCGGCGCCGGCGCCGGCGCCAGTACCACCGCCCCCGCCGACCCGGCCGCCGCCCAGGCGGAGGTCACCGCCAACTGGGAGAAGTTCTTCGACCCGGCCACCCCGATCGCCGACAAGGCCAAGCTGCTCCAGGGCGGCGACACGCTGCTCCCGGTGCTCCAGGGCTTCTCCCAGGACCCCCGGGTGGGCCAGGTGAAGGCCACGGTGGGCGGGGTCGCGTTCACCGACGCCGCCGACGCGACCGTTACCTATGCGCTCTCCCTCCAGGGCACCGTGGTCGCGCCGGCCGCGACCGGGCAGGCCGTCCTCGACAACGGCACCTGGAAGGTCTCCCGCTCGACCCTGTGCGGGCTGCTCACCCAGGCCGGCGGGGCCAGTGCCACCCCGGTCCCCGGATGCGGCTGACCGCACCTCCGCGGCACCTGACCGCACCGCCGCACGGCCGCGGGCCGACGCCCGTCCTGCGTCCGGTCCTGCGTCCGGTCCTGGCCCCGGTCCTGGCCCTGCTCCTGGCGCTGCTGTCGGTGCTCGCCGGCTGCGGCACCCGGCTGCCGGACGGCGCCTTCACCGCCCGCGCCACGCCCGCCCCGGGGGCCGGCGGCAACCCGCCCTCCGACACCGGCGTGTCCGCGACCGGGATCCGGATCGGCATCGTCACCTCCCTGACCAGCCCGGTCGGCAGCGAGGTGTTCAGCGGCCCCCGGTACGGCGCCCAGGCGTTCTTCCAGGCCCTCAACGACCGCGGCGGCCTGCACGGGCGCACGGTCGAGGTGGTGACCTGCGACGACGGCGGCAGCGGCATCGGCAACCAGGACTGCGTGCACCGGCTGGTCGACCAGGCGCACGTCTTCGCCCTCGTCAGCGGCAGCGTCCTGGACTACGCGGGCGCGCCGTACGTGAGCGGCAAGGCGGTGCCGGACGTCGGCGGCCAGCCGATCGGCACGGCGTACGACCGCTGGCCGCACCTGTACGGGATCTACGGCAGCGCCGCCCCGCGCGACGGCCGGGCGGTCGGCTGGAACGGCACCCTGTACCAGAGCACCGAGGTGTTCCGTTTCTTCAAGCAGCGCCTGGGCGCCGACAGCGCCGCCGTGGTCGCCTACAACCAGGCCGACTCGGCCCGCTACGCCGGACAGCTCAAGGCGGGGCTGGAGGCGGAGGGCTACCGGGTGCTGCTCCAGACGGTGGACTTCGCGCTGCCGAACTTCCAGGCGGTGGCCGCGGCCGTGCGCGCCGACGGCTCGCAGCTGCTGTTCGACGCGATGGACTCGCGCGGGAACGCGGCGCTCTGCCGGGCGCTGGACGAGGCCGGGGTGTCGGTCGCGGCGAAGGTGACCACGGTGCAGAACTGGTCGGAGTCGGTGCGCACCGACTACGCCGCCTCGCCGAACTGCCGCAACGCGCTCTGGGCGACGTCCTCCAGCCAGAACTACGAGGACGAGCAGCACCCGGCCGTGCACGACTTCCGCGCCGCGATGGCCCGCTCCTACCCGGACCGGGCCGACCGGCTGTCCGCGTGGGAACTGGAGGGCTGGGCGGGCGCCCAGTGGCTCGCCGACGCCCTGGACTCCTGCGGCGCCGCACCGACCCGGACCTGCGTCGAGGCCTTCCTGAACCGCGCCGAGCCCTACGACGCGCACGGGCTGATCCTGCCCGCGTCCTTCGTGCCGCAGCCGCCGCCGAGCGGGCCCACCCGGGCCTGTCTGAACGTCGCCCGCTGGCAGGACTCCGCCGGGGGCGGGCGGGGCGGCTGGGTCACCCAGGTGCCGGCCATGGCCACGGACTGCTTCGACGTGCCGCAGCTGCCGTACCGGCCGTGACCGACGTCGGGTCCCGTGACCGACGGCGCGCCCTAAGGGAGCCGCTCCACCATCACCATCGCCGCGTCGTCGTCCAGCCGACGGCCGACGTGTGCCAGCAGGTCGCGGCGCAGGCGGCTCAGCAGGACGCCGGGGCGCTCGGCCTGCCAGGCGGTGACCCGCTCGGTCAGCGGGTAGAAACGGCGCTGGGCGTCCCGGGCCTCGATCACCCCGTCGGTGTAGATCAGCAGCCGGTCGCCGGGGTGGAACGGGAAGGTCTGCACCTCGTACGAGACCGGGGCGAGCTCGCCGAGGCCGAGCGGCGGTGCGGGGTTGCGGGTGGTGAGCGTGGTGACGCCGTCCGGGCGCAGCAGCAGCGGGGGCGGGTGGCCGCAGTCGATGAGGTGGACGTGCGAGCCGTCGTCGGGGATGTCGATCAGCACGGCGGTGATGAAGGACTCGCCGCCCTCGTCCGGCGCCTCCTCGGCCGGGCGCTGGTGCCGGGAGCGTTCGGCCCGTCGGGCCTCGGCGAGCTGGGCGAGGTCCCAGCAGACGCTGCCGTCCAGGTACTCGGCCAGGCCCGGCAGGTCGGCGTGCAGGTGGGCGGCGGCGCGGAAGGCGCCGAGCAGCAGGGCCGCGTCGCCGAGCGAGGACAGCCCCTTGCCGCGGACGTCGCCGACCAGCAGCCGGGTGCCGTCGGTGGTCCGGGCGGCCGCGTACAGGTCGCCGCCGACCTGGGCCTCGGCCTCGGCGGCCAGGTAGAAGGAGGCCAGGTGCAGTGGTCCGATCCGCTCCGGCAGCGGGCGCAGCAGGACCCGCTGGGCGGCCTCGGAGACCGAGCGCACCCGGGCGAGCTCGCGTTCGTGGCGGTCGCGCAGCACCCGCAGGCCGACGATCAGGGCCGAGACGACCACCTGGGCGCTCAGCTGGGTCTCGATGTTGGCGCTGGTCAGGCCGTCCCGGACGGCGCCGATGGCGGTGAGCGCGGCGAGGGCCAGCAGGGCGACCCCGGCGGTGGCCCGAGGGCCGGCGAAGGAGGCGGTGAGGGCCGGGGCGACGATCAGCAGCGGGCCGAGGTGGATCGACGGAGGGGAGAGGATGTCGACGACGGTGATCACGACGATCAGTGCGAGCGGCAGTGCCGTCATCACTCGGCGGTCGGGTCGCCAGGAGCGGCGGCGGGCGCGGGGACGGGGGTCATCGGGACGCTGCCGGAGGGGCACCTCTCCTCTGTACACCGTGGGGGCGGTGGGGCGCACCCCGGGGCGGGCGCGGCCGGGGGCGGAGACGCTGGTGAGGAGGGGCCGGCGAGGGGGCCGGAGAGGGGGGCAGGTGAGGGGGCCGGGGCGCGGGTGCGGGCCCGGTCAGTCCTCCTGGCCGTAGCGGGCCAGGTACGCGGCGAAGCGGGCGACGTCCTCGTCGGACCATTCGGTGAAGCGGGCGGTGAAGGCCGTCCGGCGCTGCTCGTTGGCGTCCCGCAGCAGGGTGAGGCCGCCCTCGGTGGCGCGCAGGATCTGGCCGCGCTGGTCGTCCGGGTCGGTCTCGCGGCGCAGCAGGCCGAGCTTCTCCAGCGCGGTGACCTGGCGGCTGACGGTGGACTTGTCGAGCATGAAGTACGCGGCCACGTCGGCGGCCCGGCAGCCGCCGCGCTCGGTGATCAGGTCGAGGATGCTGTACGTGACCAGGGAGAGGTCGGGGTGCAGCTGGGAGGCCTTGTGCCGGGCACGGCGGGCGAAGGCGGTCAGCTCGCGCTGGATGGTGTCGATGGACGACTCGCGGCCGGGCACGGCGTTCCTACCTCCTCGGGATTTGTTGCACTATACAACGGATTTACCCCGGGGTCGCGCGCCTCTCCGCCGCCGGGCCGCCGTTCGCGGGGTCCGGCGGGTCCTGCCCTACCCGCCCTGCCTGCCAGGCGCGGGCCGCCGCGATCCGGCGGGTCGCACTCGGGTGAGTGGCGAACAGTAGCTCAAGCAGCCTCGGCGGGTCGACATCCGAGACGTTCACCACCGCCAGTCTGCGCTGCATCGCCACGAACTGCTCGGCGTCCCCGGTCAGTTCGAGGGCGTGCCGGTCCGCCCTGGCCTCGATCCGGCGGCTCACCGCACACTGCACCGGCCCCGACAGCGCGCCGATCAGCGCCGCCGACGCGGCCAGCAGGGGCAGCGCCCGGGGATCCGCCGCGTCCGCGGCCCCGGCCGCCGCCAGCAGCGGCCGCCAGTTCGCCAGCAGGCCCAGCAGCACCACCGCCACTGCGGCACCCAGCGCCCCGAGCGCCGTACCGACCGGCACGTCCCGGTGCTTGACGTGCCCCAGTTCGTGCGCCACCACCAGCTCCACCTCGCGCGGCTCGGCGGCCGTCAGCAGGGTGTCGTACGCGACGATCCGGCGGGTCGCGCCGAACCCGGAGACGTACGCGTTCAGCGCGGTGGTCCGCCGGGAGGCGTCCGCCACCAGGACGTCCCGCACCCGCACGCCGTCCCGCTCGGCCAGCGCCAGCAGTGCCGTCCGCAGCTCGCCCGGCGGCATCGGGGTGAAGCGGTTGAACACCGGCTCGATCAGCAGCGGGTGGAGGAAGGACAGCGCGGCCGTCAGCAGCGCCGCCGCCCCCGCCGCGGGGAGCCACCAGTGCCGCGGGGACCACCCGGTCAGCGCGAACAGCCCGAGCACCAGCGGCAGGACCAGCAGCAGGGTCAGCCCGAGCGAGCGCACGGCGTCCAGCGCCCAGCCCGCCCAGCCCTGGGTCACCAGGCCGAACCGGGCCCGGACGGCCCGCGCCCCCGCCCCGAACGGCAGTTGCAGCGCCTGGCCCAGCACCACCAGGGCAGCCGCGCCCGCCAGCACCCCGGCCGTCCGGGAACCGCCGAACCAGCGGCCGGTGGCGGTCACCAGCGCGGCACCGGCCGGGGTCAGGCCCAGCACCAGGGTCAGCGCCAGGCCCGCCAGGCGGCCGCCGAGCGCCCACGGCAGCTGGGCGCGGCGCAGCGCGCGGCCGCGGGCGCGCTCGGCGGGGGTGAAGTCGGGTGCGGGGGTCGCGCCGGGGGTTGGGGCTGGCGCTGGGGTGGGCTCGGGCGTCGTCATCGGCGGGGTGGCTCCGGCGGGGGTGAGGGTGGGCGGGTCCAGCATGTCCTACCGCAGGCGGCGGGCGCCCACGCGTCGCGCGCGTTCGCGCGGGGTCGTCGAGTCTCGGCCCGCTGGTGTCCTCCTGTGTCCGGAATGTTGTGGATGCGGGCACAAGCGGTGCCGATTCGGTGGCGTAGGCTGACCGCTTGCATCGACCTCGGGGGGACCACTCATGCGCCGTGCCGCGGCTGCCGTCGCCGTGCTCGTCGGCCTGACCGTCGCCACCGCCTGCGGGCCGGACGACCCGGCACCCGGCTCGGCGTCGACCGCCCCGCCCGCCGCGGCGCCCCCGGCCTCCGCCGCCGCGACCACCGGTACGGCCCCCGCAGCCGCCCCCACCAAGGGCGGCGCGCCCCGCCCGGACGGCACCATCACCGTCGCCTTCGCCGGAGACGTCCACTTCGAGGGCCGCACCGAGCCCCGGCTGTCCGTCCAGCCGCCCGAGCAGGCCCTCGGCCCGATCTCCCGCACCCTCGCCGACGCCGACCTCTCCGTGCTCAACCTGGAGACCGCGATCACCGGGCGCGGCGCACCCGAACCGAAGACCTACACCTTCCGCACCACGCCCAAGGCGCTGTCCGTGCTCAAGGACTCCGGCGTGGACGTCGTCTCGATGGCCAACAACCACGCCGTCGACTTCGGCGCCGACGGCCTCACCGACACCCTGGCCGCCAAGGACTCCTCGCCCGTCCCGGTGATCGGCGTCGGGCACAACGCCAAGGAGGCGTACGCCCCGTACGTGACCACCGTGCGCGGGGTGAAGGTCGCGGTGGTCGCCGCCAGCCAGGTCGAGGACATCACCAACCAGAAGTGGCGGGCCGGCGCGAACAAGCCCGGCATCGCCTCCGCCCTGGACGTCCCCGCGCTGGTCGCGGCCGTGCAGGCGGCCAAGCAGCAGGCCCCGGTCGTCCTCGTCTACCTGCACTGGGGCGAGGAGGGCAAGGCCTGCCCGACCGCCGCCCAGACCGCCGTGGCGAAGAAGCTCGCCGCCGTCGGCGCCTCCGCGGTGGTGGGCACCCACGCCCACACCATGGTCGGCTCGGGCATGCTCGGCAACACCTACATCGGGTACGGCTTCGGCAACTTCCTCTGGTACGGCACCTCCAACTACGCCTTCTCCAACGAGACCGGCGTCACCACCCTCACCCTCGCCGCCGACGGCAAGGTCAAGGGCGAGGCCTTCGCCCCGGCCACCATCGACGACAAGGGCATCCCCCAGCCGGTCACCGGCGCCGCCGCCGAGGCCGCCCTCAAGCGCCGCGACGGCCTGCGCGGCTGCGCCGGACTCACCCCGCCCCCGGCCGCCCACTGACGACGGCTGCCCACTGGCGACGGCCGTCCACCGAGACGGCGGTCCGTACATCAACGGGTGAGCGGTCAACTGGAACTGACCACCCGTAGAGCATCGTTGCGACGCCCAGTCGAGGGCGGCATCGACGCGAACCCCCTAGGGCCCGTGTTCGGACTCCCGCAGACGGGAGTCCGAAGGCGGGCCCTGGAGCCCCTGAGGCCGCTCGTCCCGTCGTCGGGGCGGGCGGCCTCTTCGCGTGCCCGGGCGGATCGGGACGCAGCAGGACGGCTGGGCGGATTGACGACGGCCCAGGTGTCGGAATCTGTCGAACGGGCTATCGGCGTAGGCGAACAAATGTGTTAGGTTAGGCTTGCCTAACATTGCTGGTCGGAGGGGAAGTCCTGTGGAACGGTCCGAATTCGCCGGTGTCGTCGCGATGGTCACCGGGGCCGGACAGGGCATCGGCGCGGCCGTGGCCCGGGCGCTGGTCGCCGAGGGGGCCGTCGTCGCGGCAGTGGACCGGGAGGCCGGCCCGCTCGCCGGGGTCGCGGCGGAATCCGAGGCGCTGCACCCGTACGCCCTGGACGTCTCCGACGCCCGAGCGGTCGACAGCGCAGTGGAGTTGATGGAACGTCAACTCGGCCCGATCGGCGTACTGGTGAACGTCGCCGGAGTGCTGCGCCCCGGCCCGGTCGTCGAACTGTCCGACGCCGACTGGGCGGAGACCTTCGCCGTCAACAGCACCGGGGTGTTCCACACCGGCCGGGCGGTCGGCCGCCGGATGGCCGAGCGGGGGCGGGGCGCCGTCGTCACGGTGGGCTCCAACGCCGCCGGGGTGCCGCGGGCCGGGATGGCCGCCTACGCGGCGTCCAAGGCGGCGGCCACCATGTTCACCCGCTGCCTCGGCCTGGAGCTGGCCCGCTCCGGGGTGCGCTGCAACGTCGTCTCGCCCGGCTCGACCGACACCCGGATGCAGCGCGGGCTGTGGGGCGAGGACGCCGAGGCGGCCGAACAGCGCGTGATCGAGGGCGACTTGGCGTCCTGGCGGGTCGGCATCCCGCTCGGGCGGATCGCCGAGCCCGCCGACGTCGCGGAGGCCGTGCTCTTCCTGGCCTCCGACCGGGCCCGGCACATCACCATGCACGACCTGTACGTCGACGGCGGCGCGACCCTGCGCGCCTGAGGCACCCCCGGGCATCCGCCGACCGCAGACCGTAGACCCGTCCCAGACTGGAGAGACCACCGTGACCACGGTGCACCACGCCCCGCCGACCCCCACCGACGGCGGCCCCGACCGAACCGCCATCGGCGCGGCCAGCGGCCTGCTCGGCCAGTACCGGGCCGCCGACGACGAGGCGTTCCTCGCCTCACCGACCCGCACCCTGCTCGCCGCGGGCGTGCACGCCCGGGTGCCGCAGGACGCCCGTCCGCTGCCCGTCCGGGTCGCCGACGCGCTGGCCGGGGCACGCCGCGACGGGGTCGAACGGCCCCTGGTGGTCGGCGCGGTGGCCTTCGACCACGACGGCCGGGACGAACTCGCCGTCCCCGCCCGGGTCCGGTCCGCCGGGGCGCTGCGCGACGACCCGCTGATCGCGCTGCCCGCGCCGCGGGCCGCGCAGGCCGGCTGGCGGATCCGCCCGGTCCCGGAGCCGGAGGCGTACGGTGCGGGCGTCGCGGCGGCCGTCGAGCGGCTGCGCGGCGGGGAGTTGAGCAAGGTGGTGCTGGCCCGCACGCTGGAGCTGACCAGCGACCGGCCGCTCGACCTGCCGGCCGTGCTGCAGCGCCTGGCCCGGCGCGACCCCGGCGGCTACACCTTCGCCGTCCCGGCCGGCGCCGGCAGCACCCTGATCGGCGCCAGCCCCGAACTCCTGCTCTCCCGCCGGGGCACGGCCGTGCTGGCCAACCCGCTGGCCGGCTCGGTGCCGCGCAGCGAGGACCTCGGCGAGGACGTCCGGCGCGCCGCCGCGCTGCTGGAGTCGCCCAAGGACCTGCACGAGCACGCCGTGGTGGTGGACGCGATCCGCGCGGCGCTGGCGCCGTACTGCCGGAACCTGGACGTGCCGGAGCGGCCCACCCTGGTGCGGACGGCGGCGATGTGGCACCTGGCCACCACGATCAGCGGTGAGCTGGCCGACCCGGCCGTCTCCGCCCTGGAGCTGGCCTGCGCGCTGCACCCGACCCCGGCGGTCTGCGGCACGCCGACGGACGTCGCCCGCCGGGTGATCGGCGAGATCGAGCCCTTCGAGCGGGGCCTGTACACCGGCATGGTCGGCTGGGGCGACGAGAGCGGCGACGGCGAGTGGGTGGTGACCATCCGCTGCGCGCAGGCGCAGGACCGCACGCTGCGGGTGTACGCGGGCGCCGGGGTGGTCGAGCAGTCCCGTCCGGAGGCCGAACTCGCCGAGACCAGCGCCAAGTTCCGCACCTTCCTGGAGGCCGCGGGGGTGGCGCTGTGACGCCCCTGGACGAGGTGCTGGACGGATTCACCCCGTACCCGGCCGAGTTCGCCGAGCGCTACCGGGCGGCCGGCCACTGGCGCGGCGAGACCTTCGGGCGGATGCTGCGCGAGCGCGCCGCCGCGCACGGCGACCGGATCGCCGTGGTCGACCCCGGCGGCCACTCGGTGGCGGCGGGCGAGCGGCGCTGGACGTACGCCGAACTCGACCGCCGGGCCGACCGGATGGCCGCCGGGCTGCTCGCCCGCGGGCTCCGGGCCGGGGACCGGGTGGTGGTCCAACTGCCCAACGCCGCCGAGTTCTTCGAGGTGGTCTTCGCCCTGTTCCGGATCGGTGCGCTGCCGGTCTTCGCGCTGCCCGCGCACCGCTACGCGGAGATCTCGCACTTCTGCGCGTTCACGGGCGCCGTGGCGTACGTCGTCCCCGGCGTCGAGGGCGGCTTCGACCACCGCGAACTCGCCACCCGGGTACGGGCGGAGAACCCGGACCTGCGGCTGGTGCTGGTGGCCGGCGAGGACCCGGGCGAGCACCTGCGGCTGGCGGACGTGCCCTGCGACGGGCCCGGCCCCGCGCGCGAACCCGAGCCCGGGGACGTCGCGTTCCTCCAGCTCTCGGGCGGCAGCACTGGGGTGCCGAAGCTGATCCCGCGCACCCACGACGACTACATCTACTCGCTGCGCGGCTCGGTCGAGCTGTGCGCGCTGGACGGGCGCAGCGTCTACCTGTGCGTGCTGCCCGCCGCCCACAACTTCCCGCTCAGCTCGCCCGGTTCGCTCGGCACGCTGTACGCCGGCGGCCGGGTGGTGCTCTGCCCGCAGCCCAGCCCCGAGACGGCCTTCCCGCTGATGGCGCGCGAGGGCGTCACCGTCACCGGGCTCGTCCCGCCGCTCGCGCTGCTGTGGCTGGACGCCGTGGAGCGCGGCGCCCGCGGCCACGAGAGCCTGGAGGTGCTGCTGGTCGGCGGCGCCAAGTTCAGCGAGGAGGCGGCCCGGCGGGTCGGCCCGGTGCTGGGCTGCACGCTCCAGCAGGTGTTCGGGATGGCCGAGGGCCTGGTCAACTACACCCGGCTGGACGACCCGGAGGAGCTGATCGCCACCACCCAGGGCCGGCCGATCTCTGCCGACGACGAGGTCCGGGTGGTCGACGACCAGGACCGCGACCTGCCCGACGGCACCACCGGGCACCTGCTCACCCGCGGCCCGTACACCATCCGCGGCTACTGGAACGCCCCCGGGCACAACGCGGCCTCCTTCACCGCGGACGGCTACTACCGCACCGGGGACCTGGTCCGCCGGCTCCCCAGCGGCCACCTGGTGGTCGAGGGCCGGGCCAAGGACCAGATCAACCGGGGCGGCGAGAAGGTCGCCGCCGAGGAGATCGAGAACCACCTGCTCGCCCACCCGGCCGTGCACGACGCGGCGGTGGTGTCGATGCCCGACCCGTACCTCGGCGAACGCACCTGCGCGTACGTCGTGCTCCGCGCCGAACACCGCGAACAGCCGCCGAAGGGCGTCGAGTTGAAGCGCTTCGTGCGCGGGCGCGGACTGGCCGAGTACAAGGTGCCGGACCGGGTGGAGTTCGTCGACGCCTTCCCCGCCACCGGGATCGGCAAGGTCAGCAAGAAGGACCTGCGGGCCGCCATCGCGGCCTCCCTCCCCGCATCGTGACAGCCCCCCGTCTACCCCCCATCACCCCCGTGAATCCGAGGAGTTCGACCATCGTGGGCCTGCCCCGCATTCCCTCCTACCCGCTGCCCACCGCCGGGGAGCTGCCCGCCAACCGGGTCTCCTGGACGGTGGACCCGGCCCGCGCCGTGCTGCTGGTGCACGACCTGCAGAACCACTTCCTGGACGCCTTCCCGGGCGACGCCGCGCCCCTGCCCGAACTCCTGGACAACGTCGCCGCGTTGACCGCCGCGGCCCGCGCGAGCGGGGTGCCGGTCCTCTACTCGGCGCAGCGCGGCGGGCAGAGCCCGGCCGAACGCGGACTCCAGCAGGACTTCTGGGGCCCCGGCATCCCCGACGACCCGCGCGCCACCGCGGTCGCCGACGCCGTCGCCCCGGCCGAGGGCGACACCGTCCTCACCAAGTGGAAGTACAGCGCCTTCGTGCGCACCGAGTTGGAGCAGCTGCTGCGCGAGCAGGGCCGCGACCAGCTGGTGATCACCGGGGTCTACGCCCACATCGGCGTGCAGGCCACCGCCTGCGACGCCTGGATGCGGGACGTCCGGGCCTTCGTGGTGGCCGACGCGGTCGCCGACTTCGGACCGGACGAGCACCGCACCGCACTGGAGTGGATCGCCGGGCGGTGCGGGGCGGTCACCACGACGGACGTCGTACGCGCGGCGCTGGACGGGACGGACGGGAAGTGACGGGCGTGGACGCGACCGGTTTCACTGTGGAACGGATCCGGGGCGAGGTCGCCGACCTGCTCGGCGAGGCCCCGGCGGACATCCCGCTGGACGAGAACCTGGCCGACTGGGGGCTGGACTCGATCCGGCTGATGACCCTGGCCGAGCGCTGGCGGGCCGAGGGTGCCGAGGTGGAGTTCGTACGGCTGGCGGAGCGGCCGTCCGTCGAGGCCTGGGCCGAACTGCTGGGCGTGGCCTGATGGAGGCGGTCGTACGGGAGGCGGGAGCGGGCCCGGCCGGCGCGGGGGGCCCTTCCGTGGAGGAGGGCCCGGCCGGGCTGCTCGCGGCGGAGGGGCTGGTCCTGCCGGAACCGGTGCGGTCCGGTCCGGCGGTCGAGTACCCGGCCACCACCGTGGTCGGCCCGGTCGAGGCCCAGGCGGCCCGGACGCCGCAGGCGCCGGCGCTGGTGCTCGCGGACGGCGGGGTGGTGACGTACCGGGAGCTGAACGCCTCGGCCAACCGGCTGGCCCGGGCCCTGGCCCGGCGCGGCGCCCGGCCGGGTGCGGTGGTCGGGCTGACGCCCGCCGGCCGTCCGGAGGAGCAGCTGACGGCGGTGCTCGCGGTGGCCAAGTCCGGGGCGGCGTGGCTGTCGTTGGACCCGGCGGACCCGCCCGGGCGGCGGGACTGGCTGCGCGCCGAGAACGAGCTGGTCTGCGTGCTGGGGGAGGGGACACCGGGTGCACCGGGCGGCCTCGACACCACCGGCGAGCTGGACACCGACCCGCCGCGCGCGCTCACCCCGCAGCACCTGCTCAGCGTCGGGTACGGCCCGGGCGGGCGCCCGGCCGCCGTCCGGCTGACCCACGCCGAGGCGGACCGACGGGTGCGCGAGCTCCAGGCCGCCCACCCGCTCGGGCCGGGCGACCGGGTGCTGCAACTGCGGCTGCCGCACTGGGGCTTCCTCTGGCCGCTGCGGACGGGCGCGGCGGTGGTGCTGGCGGGCGGCGGCTGACGGATGACAGCGAACAACTTTCAGCGAACAGATGATGAAAGATGAAATCTGTTCGCTGAAAGTTGTCATCTGTTATCTGTCGGCCGTCAGCCGTTGGCCGTCAGCCGTTGGCCGTCGGCCGCCCCGCCGCCAGGTCCATCGCCGTCCACGCCATCGCCACCGCGCCGTCCAGCAGGGCCCGTTCGGCCTCCGCCCCGAGCGCGGCCTCGGCGAAGGCCGCCTCGTGCGGTGCGCAGGAGCCCCCGGTGATGTCCAGGACCGGATGGATGGAGGGCACCACGTGCGAGACGTTCCCCATGTCCGTGCAGGCGAACGGCGCGCGCTCGACCGGTTCCGGCCGGCCCAGCGCCGCCGCGTTGGCGCGCCAGTGGGTGAGCAGTGCCGGGTCGGAGCGCATGTCCAGGTAGTCCGGCTCGGGCCTGGTCAGCTCCACCTCGCAGCCGGTGGCCAGCGCCCCGGCCCGGAAGCAGTCCTCGACCCGCGCCCGCAGGTGGGCGAGGTCCTCGGCCGCCGAGGCGCGGATCTCGTACTCGGCGCTCGCGCTGTCGGGGATCAGGTTCGGGGCCGTCCCGGCCGCGGTGGTGATGCCGTGCACCCGCCACTGGGGCGGGAGTTGCTGCCGCAGCAGCCCGAGCGCGACCTGCGCGACGGTGAGCGCGTCGGCGGCGTTGCGGCCCTCGTGCGGGTTGAGGCTGGGGTGGGCGGCGCGCCCGGTGTAGCGGACGGACAGGGTGCCCAGAGCGAAGGAGCGGAAGTCGGCGACCTCGACCGGGCAGGGGTGCACCATCATCGCCGCGTCCACCCCGTCGAAGGCTCCGGCCTCCAGCAGCAGGGCCTTGCCGGCCCCGCGCTCCTCGGCCGGTGCGCCGATCACCCGTACGGTGAGCCCGAGTTCGTCCGCGTACGGGGCGAGCCCGAGTGCCGCGCCGACGCCGGCGGCGGCGATCAGGTTGTGCCCGCAGGCGTGCCCCAGGCCGGGGAGGGCGTCGTACTCGCAGACCAGCGCGACGGTGACCGGCCCGCTGCCGAGGCTCGCGGTGAACGCGGTGGCCAGGCCGTGGGCGGGTGCGATGACCGAGTAGCCGTGGGAGCGCAGCAGTTGGGCGCACCAGGCGGCCGCCCGGTGCTCCTCGAAGGCGGTCTCGGGGTGGGCGTGGATGCGGTGGCTGAGCGCCAGCAGGTCGGCCGTGTGCGCGTGGACGCGTTCGCGGACGGCCTGCTTGGCCGCGCTCGGCGCCTGGTTCTCGGGCTGATTCCGGGGCTGGGTCATGGGCGTCTCCGGGATGTCAGGGGCGCGGCCGCACGGGGCCGTTGACCAGATCGTATGAAGTTAGATTAGGCTAACCTAAGTAAGGCGTTCCGGATCCCCCGAGGAGCTCTCCGCACCATGCCCGCCGTCGAAAAGCAGCCCGCCGATCAGCAGCCCGTCGATCAGCAGCCCACCGGGGCCCGGCCCGCCGACGTCCCGCTGCTCGCCGCCCAGGCCGCCGTCTGGTACGCCCAGTCGCTCGACCCCGCCAGCCCGGTCTACAACACCGGCGACGCCGTCGAGATCACCGGACCGCTCGACGAGGAGGCCTTCGAGGCGGCCCTGCGGCAGACGGTGGACGAGGCCGAGGCCCTCGGCGCGGTCGTCGTCACCGGCCCGGACGGCACCCCGCACCAGCGCCTGACCCCCGGTCACCGCTGGCCGCTGCACCGCCTCGACCTGCGGGCCGCCGAGGAGCCGTCCGCCGAGGCCGAGGCCTGGATGCGCGCCGACCTCGCCCGCCCGGCCGACCTCACCACCGGCCCGCTGTTCACCCAGGCCCTCATCCGGCTCGCCGACGACCAGCGGATCTGGTACCGCCGGATCCACCACCTCGCCGTCGACGCCTACGCGTTGACCCTCCTCGGCGACCGCATCGCCGCCCACTACACCGCCCGCACCACCGGCGCCGACCCCGGCCCCAGCCCCTTCGCCCGCCTCGCCGAGGCCGCCGCCGAGGAGGCCGCCTACCGCGCGGGCGAGGACTACCGCACCGACCGCGCCCACTGGTCCGCCCACCTCGCCGGCACCGACGCCCCGGCCGTCCTGCCGGGCACCCCCGCCGGGCGCCCCGGGGCCGAGCACTCCGGGGCCGAGCGGCCCGGGGCCGAGCGCTCCGGGCGCCCCGGGGCCGAGTCGACCCCGCTGCGGCTGACCGCCACCCTCCCCGCCGGCACCCGCGAGCGCCTGGAGCGCGCCGCCACCGCGGCCCGCGCCACCTGGGCCGAGCTCCTCCTCGCCGCCACCGCCGGCTACCTGCACCGCCTGACCGGCGCCGAGGACGTCCTGCTCGGCCTCCCGCTCGCCAACCGCCGCGGCCCCGCCGCCCTGCGCACGCCCGTCGCCGCCGCCAACGTGCTGCCGCTGCGCCTGGCCGTCCGCCCCGCCGACACCGCCGAGGACCTGCTGCGCCAGGTGGTCCGCGCCCTGCGCACCGCCCGCCGCCACCAGCGCTACCCGCTGGAGGACCTGCGCCGCGACCTCGGCCGCACCGGCGGACGCCGCGCCCTGTTCGGCCCGATGGTCAACATCAAGGCCTTCGAGGCCGACCTCGACCTGGCCGGCCTGCCCGGCGCGGTCCGCAACCTCGCCGCCGGACCGGTCGACGACCTCGCCGTGAACATCTCGCCCGGCCCCGACGGCGGCCTGCGCCTGGTCCTCGACGCCGACCCGGCCCGCCACGGCGCCGACTCGCTGGCCGCCCACCGCGACGGCCTGCTGCGCTACCTCGACGCCCTCACCGAGCTGCTGCTCACCGACCCGACGACGCCGATCGCCCGGATCGACCTGCTGGACGCCGACGCCCTGCGCCGCGCCACCGAAGGCCGCACCGAACCCCCGGTCGAGCGGACCGTGCCCGAGCTGTTCTCCGCCCAGGCCGCCCGCACCCCGGCCGCCGTCGCCGTCCGCTGCGGCGAAACCGCCCTCACCTTCGGCGAGTTGGAGAGCCGGTCCGACCGCCTCGCCCACCGGCTGCGCGGCCTCGGCGTCCACGGCGGCGCGCCCGTCGCCCTCGCCCTGCCGCGCAGCGCGGACACCCTGGTCGCGATGCTCGCCGTGCTCAAGGCCGGCGGCGCCTGCGTCAGCCTCGACCTGGCCCACCCCCGGCAGCGGCTCGCCGCCGTGCTGGCCGACGCCCGCCCGGTCTGCGCCGTCGGCACCCCCGAGGCGCTCGCCGACCTCGACCTGCCGCCCGGCCTGCCCACCGTACGGCCGTCCGACGCCGAGGCCCCCGTCACCGCCGCGGCCCCCGGTGCCACCGCGGCCCCTGAGGCCCCCGGGAGCCCCGAGGCGCCCCTGCCGGCCCCGCGCCTCCACGACGCCGCCTACGTGCTGCACACCTCCGGCTCCACCGGCCGCCCCAAGGGCGTGGTCGTCACCCACGCCTCGCTCGCCAACCTGCACGCCGGCCACGGCGAGGACCACATCGCCCCCGCCGTCCGCCGCACCGGCCGCGAGCGCCTGCGCATCGCCCACAGCGCCTCCTTCGCCTTCGACGCCTCCTGGGACCCGGTGCTGTGGATGGTCCACGGCCACGAGCTCCACCTGCTCGACGACGCCACCTACCGCGACCCGGCGGCCCTCGCCGCCCACCTCCACCGCGAGCGCATCGACTACCTCGACCTCACCCCCTCCTACCTCGAAGTCCTCCTCGCCGAAGGCGTGCTGGACGAGGACCGGCACCGCCCCTCGGTGCTCGCGGTCGGCGGCGAGGCCACCCCGCCCGCCCTCTGGCAGCGGCTCGCCGCCGTCCCCGGCCTGCACCCGATCGACCTCTACGGCCCCACCGAGACCACCGTCGACGCCTACGCCTGGACCCCGGGCCCGGACGGCGCCCCGACCGGCCGGGTGGTGCGCGGCTCCCGCGCCTACGTCCTGGACGGCTCGCTGCGCCCCGCGCCCGACGGCGTGACCGGCGAACTGTACGTGGCCGGTGCCTGCCTGGCCCGCGGCTACCTCGGCCGCCCCGACCTCACCGCCGAACGCTTCCTCGCCGACCCCTTCGGCCCGCCCGGCGACCGGATGTACCGCACCGGCGACCTCGCCCGCCGCCGCCCCGACGGCACCCTGGAGTTCCTCGGGCGCGCCGACGACCAGGTGAAGATCCGCGGCTTCCGGGTCGAACCCGGCGAGATCGCCGCCGTCCTCGCCCAACTGCCGGGCGTGGCCCAGGCCGTGGTGATCGCCCGACCCGGGCCGCAGGGCAAGCGACTGCTCGGCTACGTCGTCCCCGCCACCGGTGGACTCTCGACCGGTCAACTCCCCACTGGTACCGTCCCCGTCCCCGACCCTGACCCCGAGGCCCTGCGCGCCGCGCTCGCCGCCCGGCTGCCCGCCCACATGGTCCCGGCCGCCGTCCTGCTGCTGGACGAACTGCCGCGCACCGCCCACGACAAGCTGGACCACCGCGCCCTCCCGGAGCCCGCCGCCACCACCCCCGGCGCGGCCGCCGCCACCCCGCAGGAGGAACTGGTCTGCGGGCTGTTCGCCGACGTCCTCGGCCTGCCCGCCGCACCCGGCCGGGAGGAGTCCTTCTTCGACCTCGGCGGCCACTCCCTGCTCGCCGGTCGGCTGGCCGCCCGGCTGCGCGAGACCTTCGCCGCACCGGTCGCCTTCGCCGACGTCTTCCGCCACCCGACCCCGGCCGCCCTCGCCGCCCTGCTCCGGCCCGCAGCGCAGGACGGGCCCCCCGAGGCCGGGCCCGCCGAACCCCGCCCGGCCCTGGTGCCCGTGCCCCGCACCGAGCGGATGCCGCTCTCGCCCGCCCAGCGCGGCCTCTGGTTCCTGCACCGGCTCGAAGGCCCCAGCCCCACCTACAACATCCCGCTCGCCCTCACCCTCACCGGCCCGCTCGACCGCGCCGCCCTCACCCTCGCCCTCGGCGACCTCACCGCCCGGCACGAAGTCCTGCGCACCGTCTACGGCGAGGAGCCGGACGGCACGCCGTACCAGCGGATCCTGCCGCCCGCGCCGGTCGAACTCCCGGACGTCGAGGGCGAGCTGTCCGAGGCCGTCCGGTACGCCTTCGACCTCACCGCCGAACCCCCGCTGCGCGCCACGCTGTTCGCCCACGGGCCCGAGCGGCACACCCTGCTCCTGCTGCTCCACCACATCGCCGGCGACGGCGCCTCCACCACCCCGCTGCTGCACGACCTCGCCGCCGCCTACACCGCCCGGCTGGCCGGGCGCGCGCCCGAACTCGTCCCATTGGACATCCAGTTCGCCGACCACGCGGCCTGGCAGCGACAGCTGCTCGGCACCGTGGACGCACCCACCCCGCTCGCCGTACGGCAGACCGAGCACTGGCGCACCGCCCTGGCCGGCCTGCCCGACCAGCTCGACCTGCCCACCGACCGCCCCCGCCCGCCACTGGCCGGACACGACGGCGCCACCGTCCCCTTCGCCCTCGGCGCCGAGGCGCACACCGCCCTCGCCGCGCTCGCCCGCGCCACCGGCGGCACCGTGTTCATGGCCGTCCAGGCCGGCCTCGCCGCGCTGCTCACCCGGCACGGCTGCGGCACCGACATCCCCGTCGGCACCCCGCTCGCCGGGCGCGAGGACGAGCGGACCGCCGCCCTGGTCGGCTACTTCGTCAACTCCGCCGTGCTGCGCACCGACACCGCCGGCGACCCGTCCTTCCGGGAACTGCTCCGGCGTGTGCGCGGCACCGTGCTGGCCGCGCACGAGCACGCCGACCTGCCCTTCGACCGCCTGGTCGAGGAACTCAACCCGGCCCGCTCGCTCGCCCGCCACCCGCTGTTCCAGGTGATGCTCGCCTGGCAGAGCCGCGCCGACGAACCCCTCGCGCTCGGCGGCGGCCTGACCGCCGAGATCGCCGCGATCCCCAGCGGCACCGCCAAGTTCGACCTCACCCTCAACGCGGGGGAGCGGCCCGGCGGCGGCATCGGCGGCTTCCTGGAGTACCGCACCGACCTCTTCGACCCCGCCACCGCGACCGCCCTCGCGGACCGCCTCACCCGGCTGCTCACCGCCGCCGCCACCGCCCCGGACACCCCGATCGGCCGGCTGCCGCTGATCAGCGCGGAGGAGCACCGGCGCGCCCTGGTCGAGTGGAACCTCACCCCGTCCGTCGCAGCCGTGCCGACGGCGCCCGTGCCGGCGGCCACCGACCCGTTCGCCACCGACCCGTTCGCCACCGACTCGACCGCCACCCTGCCCGAGCTCTTCGAGGCCGCGGCCGCCGCCAACCCGCGCGCCGTAGCGGTCAGTTGCGGCGACGACCGACTCGACTACACCGAACTCTCCGCCCGCGCCGACCGCCTGGCCCGCCTGCTGGCCGCCCACGGCATCGGCCCCGGCACCATCGTCGCGCTCGCCCTGCCCCGCTCGGTCGACCTGGTCGTCGCCCTGCTCGCGGTCGCCAAGTCCGGCGCCGCCTACCTCCCGCTCGACCCCGACTACCCGGCCGACCGCCTCGCCTACATGCTGGCCGACGCCACCCCCGCCGCCCTGCTCACCGACCGGGCCACCGCCCCCCGGCTGCCCGCCCACGACGTCCCCCGACTCCTGGTCGACGGGCCGGAGTCGGCGCGGTACCCGGCCACCCCGCTCGCCCAGCACGAACGCACCCGTCCGCTGCGCGCCGAGGACACCGCGTACGTCATCTACACCTCCGGCTCCACCGGCCGGCCCAAGGGCGTGCCCGTCACCCAGCGCAACGTCGCCCGGCTGTTCAGCTCCACCGACCACTGGTTCGGCTTCGACGCCCAGGACGTCTGGACGCTCTTCCACTCCTACGCCTTCGACTTCTCGGTCTGGGAGTTGTGGGGCGCGCTGCTGTACGGCGGCCGGCTGGTCGTCGTCCCGCACCTGGTCAGCCGCGACCCGGCGGCCTTCCTCGACCTGCTCGCCCGCGAGCGCGTCACCGTGCTCAACCAGACCCCGTCCGCCTTCTACCAGCTCAGCGCCGCCGACCGGGACCGCCCCGGCAGCGAACTCGCCCTGCGCTACGTGGTGTTCGGCGGCGAGGCGCTCGAACTCGGCCGCCTCGACGACTGGTACTCCCGGCACCCGCAGGACGCCCCGACCCTGGTCAACATGTACGGCATCACCGAGACCACCGTGCACGTCTCGTACATCGCCCTCGACCGGGCGAGCGCCGCCGCGACCAGCAGCAGCACCATCGGCGTCAACATCCCCGACCTGCGGGTCTACGTCCTGGACCAGCACCTCCAGCCCGTCCCGCCCGGCGTCACCGGCGAGATGTACGTCGCCGGGGCCGGCCTGGCCCGCGGCTACCTCGGCCGGCCCGAACTCACCGCCACCCGCTTCGTCGCCGACCCGCACGCCGAACTGTTCGGCGAGCGGGGCACCCGGATGTACCGCTCCGGCGACCTCGCCCGCCGCCGGGCGGACGGCGTGCTGGAGTACTTCGGCCGCGCCGACCAGCAGGTGAAGCTGCGCGGCTTCCGGATCGAACTCGGCGAGATCGAGGCCGTGCTGGCCGCCCACCCGGCCGTCGCCGACGCCGCCGTGGTGGTCCGCGAGGACGTCCCCGGCGACAAGCGCCTGGTCGGCTACGTCGTGGGCACTTCCCCCACCGCCCCCACCACCCCCGCCGCCTCGCCCGAGGACCTGCGCGCCCACGCCGCCGCCGAACTGCCCGCCCACATGGTCCCCTCCGCTGTGGTCCTGGTCGACCGGCTGCCGCTGACCGCCAACGGCAAGCTCGACCGCCGGGCCCTGCCCGCCCCCGAGGCCCCCGCCGCCAAAGCCGGCCGCCCGCCCCGCAGCCCGCGCGAGCAGCAGCTCTGCCAGCTCTTCGCCGAGGTCCTGGGCCTGGAGGCAGTCGGGGTCGAGGACGACTTCTTCGCGCTCGGCGGCCACTCCCTGCTGGTGGTCCGGCTGGCCGGCCGGATCCGCGAGGTGCTCGGCCTGGAGGTCGGCATCGGCGCGCTGTTCCAGGCCTCCAGCGTGGCCGCGCTCGACGCCGCCCTGTCCGAGGGCGCCCCCGGCGCCGACGCCCTGGACGTGCTGCTCCCGCTGCGCCCGACCGCCCCCGGCCGCCGGGCCCCGCTGTTCGCGATCCACCCGGCCGGCGGCCTCAGCTGGTGCTACACCGGCCTGATCCGCCACCTCCCGGCCGACGTCCCCCTCTACGGCCTCCAGGCCCAGGGCGTCGGCGCCGCCACCGTCGGCGAACCGCTGCCCGCGACCATGGAGGAGCTGGCCGCGCACTACGCCGACCGGCTGCGCGAGGTCCAGCCCGAGGGGCCGTACCGGCTGCTCGGCTGGTCCACCGGCGGGATCATCGCCCACGCCGTCGCCGTCCGGCTCCAGGAGCTCGGCCAGCGGGTCGAACTGCTCGCGATCCTGGACGCCTACCCGGCCGAGGGCTTCCGCGAACTGCCCGTCCCGGACCAGGCCGAAGCCCTGGAGGCGCTGCTCACCATGGGCGGCTTCGGGCCCGACGACCTCGCCGGGCAGCCGCTCGAACTCGACTCCGTCATCGAGCTGCTGGGCCGCGAGGGCAGCCCGCTGGCCGGACTGGACCGGTCCACCGTGACGGCGCTCAACGAGATCTACCTCAACACCAACCACCTGGTGCGCGGCTACGACCACCGCCCCTTCCACGGCGACGTCCGGTTCTTCCGCGCCACCGTCGACACCATCGACGAGACCCTGGTGCCCGAACTCTGGGCCCCCTACGTGACCGGCCGGATCCACAACACCGACGTGGCCTGCTCGCACAAGGACATGACCCTGCCCGCACCGATCGCGCACATCGCGAGCGTGATCGCCGACCACCTGGAGAACCCCGACCATGAGTGACGCCCCCGCCAACCCCTTCGACGCCGACGGCGAGTTCCTGGCCCTCGTCAACGGCCAGGGCCAGCACTCCCTGTGGCCCGCCTTCGCCGCCGTCCCGCCCGGCTGGGGCGTCGCCCACGGCCCCTGCGCCCGCCCCGACGCCCTCGCCTGGATCACCGCGCACTGGACCGACCTGTGACCCCTCCCGCCGTCGCGTCCCCGGCGCGCCCCCTGCTCGCGGGGCGCGCCGCCGTGGTCGTCGTGTACACCGCCGCGATGTGCATGAACGGCCTCGACTCGACCATCGTCAACCCCGCGCTGTACCGGATCGCCGAGGACTTCGGCCGGCCCGTCCCGGCGGCCAACTCCGTCGAGACCGCCTTCCTGATCGGCCTCGCCCTCGGCCTGCCGGTGGCGGGCTGGCTCGGTGACCGGTACGGCGTGAAGCGGGTCTTCCTCGGCGCGCTCGCCGTCTTCACCCTCGCCTCCGCACTCTGCGCCGCCGCCCCCGGCCTCGGCGCCCTGGCCGCTGCCCGCGCCGTCCAGGGCGTGGCGGGCGGCCTGCTCACCCCGGTCGGCATGACCCTGCTGTTCCGCGCCTTCACGCCGGAGGAGCGCCCGCGCCTGGGCCGGATCCTGATCGTGCCGACCGCCCTGATGCCCGCCCTCGGACCGCCCCTCGGCGGCTTCCTCACCGAACACCTCTCCTGGCACTGGCTGTTCCTGGTCAACCTGCCGGTCGGCATCGCCGCCGTGGCACTCGGCCTGGCCGCCCTGCGGACCGAACCGGAACCCCCGGCCGGCCGCTTCGACACCCGCGGCTTCCTGCTCGCCACCCCGGGCCTCGGCCTGCTCACCTACGCCCTCGGCTTCGGCCCGGCCCACGGCTGGACGGCACCGGCGGTCTGGCTCGGCGGCCTCGCCGGAGCCGCCCTGCTCGGGCTCGCGGTACGCAACCAGCTCCGCTCGCCCGAACCGCTGGTGGACCTGCGGCTGCTCGCCGACCGCTCCTACGGCGCGGCGAGCTGGCTGGCGCTGCTCACCTCGGCCGGTCTGATGGGCGCCCTGTTCGTGCTGCCGCTGCTCTACCAGGCCGCCCGCGGCGCCACCGCCCTGGACGCCGGGCTCAGCGTCTTCCCCGAGGCGATCGGCCTGATGGCCGCCTCCCAGGTGGTCGACCGGCTGCTGCCCAGGCTCGGCCCGCGCCGCCTCGCCCTGCCCGCCCTGCTGCTGGCCGCGGCGATCCTCGCCGCCCTCGGCCTCGCCGAGAACCCCTGGGCCGTACGGGCGTTGATGTTCGCCGTCGGACTGGTGCTGGGCACCGCCGTGCTCACCGTCCAGATCGCCGGCTTCGCCGACGTCCCGCCGCCCGCGATGGGCCGGGCGATGGCCCTCTTCACCATCCTGCGCACCCTCGGCGGCGCCATCGGCATCGCCGCCACCGCCGCCCTGATCGGCGCCCTCGGCGACGGCGCCGACCCCGCCCCCTACCGCCTCGCCCTCGCCGTCACCGCCGCACTGGTCGCCGCCGGAGCCCTCCTCGCCCGCCGCCTCCCGGCCCAGGGCCCACCCCCGCCCCCGGAGGGCTGAGGGGCCCGGAACGCGGCTGCGCCGCAGGTCAGTCCTGGTGCATCATCGGGGGATGACGAACGCTGCCTCCTTCCGCGAGCCCGGCAACTGGCTCGGCGGGTTCTACGAACTGGCCATCGAGGTCGGCCCCACCGGTGACGACGACCGGCTGGCGGCCGCCCTCGCCGCCGTCTGGACCGCAGCGGGTGTCGAGGGCTGCGTCACCGGCCGGGACGCCGAACCCGAGGAACAGCCGGAGGCCCCGTGCACCCTCGCCTCGCTGGCCGGGACTGGCCATCTCCAGGGCCGGGTCCGGCTGCCGGAGGGGCAGTTGGTGGTGTGCGGGTGCATGGTCGTCCGGGAGGAGGACGGCAGCGACTGGCTCGACTTCTACGTCCCGACCGGCGCCCTGGACGCGGCCGGGGTGCCGGCCCGGGCCGGTCTGATGTCCTACCGGTCGGCCGCCCTCGACGACTGGCTCGCCGCCGTCGCCACCGAGGCCCACCGCACCGTGTCCTTCCCCCTCGCCCTGGTCGGCTGGGAGGTCTCCGGCAGCACCGACGCCGCCACCCTCGCCGGCCGCCCACCGGCCCACCGCACCGTCGGCTACCTCCTCCCGCAGGGCGGCAGCCTCCATTACGCCCAGGCCAACGCCTGACCCCGGTCCGGCTGGAGGCTCGCCCGTCCGCTCGGTCCGCCGCCGTACGGTGGCGGGAGCACCGGAGGAGGGCGCATGAACCCCGAGCGCTACCGGCTTCTCGAAGAGGCTCGGCGGAGCCTCCCGGACGGCTACAAGGTCGAGCTGTCCGGCGACGTCATCGTCATGCAGGCGTCGCCGCGCCCGACCCACCAACTGAACCTCGCGCTCGTCCAGCGCCAGTTCGAGGCCCACTGCCCGCCCGGGTACTTCCCGACCGGGAACAGCGACCTCTCCTCGCCCGGGGCGGGCGCCGTGCGCAACCCCGACCTCACCTACCTGCCCGAGGACGTCGTCGATCTCAGCGGCCACGAGATCCCGGCCGAGCTCGCGCTGATCGCGGTCGAGGTCGTCTCCCCGTCCAACCCCGAGAACGACTGGACGGGGAAGGTTCGGGACTACCCGCGGATGGGCTTCCCGCTCTATCTGATCATCGACCCGCGCCAGAGGACCGTCACCCTGTTCTCGGAGCCGAACCGCGACCGCTACCACACCCGTACCGAGCGGGAGTTCGGCGAGACGATCCGGATCCCCGAGCCGTTCGGCTTCGAGCTGGACCTGGCGCGGCTGGTCCCGTACCGGGACTGAGAGGGCTTCACCCGTTGGCGGGAACTTGGCACGGTGGTGCCGCGCGGCGGGCGGGGTGATACTGCATTGGGCTGACACCTTGCAGGCTGACGCCCGGACCCCGGGCCACCCCTTGGAGGTACCTGATGACCGTTTCGCTTCCCGAGCTCACCGGGGACTACGTCCTCGACCCCGCGCACTCCCGGATCGGCTTCGTCGCCCGGCACGCCATGGTGACCAAGGTGCGGGGCGCGTTCGGGCAGTTCGAGGGCACCGCGCACCTGGACGGAGCCGATCCGACGCGGTCGACCGGCCAGGTGGTGATCAAGGCCGAGAGCATCGACTCCGGAGTCGAGCAGCGCGACCAGCACCTGCGCACCAACGACTTCCTGGACGCCCCCAACTTCCCGGACATCACCTTCCGTTCGACCTCGGTCGAGGCCAAGTCCGACACCGACTACCGGGTCACCGGTGACCTCACCATCAAGGACACCACCCGCCCGGTGGCCATCGACTTCGAGTACACCGGCAACGCGGTGGACCCGTACGGCAACTTGCGGGTGGGCCTGGAGGGTTCGCTGACGATCAGCCGCAAGGAGTTCGGCGTGACCTGGAACGCGGCGCTGGAGGGCGGCGGCGTGCTGGTCGGCGACAAGGTGGTGCTGGAGTTCGACATCTCCGCGATCAAGCAGAGCTAGCGAGGCGGAGAGAGGCGAGGCGAGCCGGCGGTCCCTCTCGAACACCGTCCGGGAGGGACCGCCGACTCAGCTCCGAGCCGGAGCCGCCGCGGCTTCGGCTCAGCCGAAGAGGGTGTCGTGGACGGTGGCCATCCGCGCCTGGGCGGGGTGCCTCTTGACCCAGTCCGTGATGTTGTTCACCGCGACGTCGGTGTCGGTCTCCTTGCGGTAGTCCGAGAGCCGGGATCCGGCGATCACGCCGTTGACCCCGATCTCGCCGAGCATCCGTGCCGCGCAGTCGGCACCGTCGGGTGAGGAGCCCATGGTCCAGGCGAAGACGCCGGCGATGTTCCCCGCCTCACGGTTGGCGACGCTGTCCCTGAGCCCCGTGACCTTGTCGCCGTTGGTCTTCATGCAGGTCCCGGTCAACGTGGCGAAGACCGCCGAACCGTCGGTGGCGAACCGGTGCTTGGTGGGGATTCCGCCGCCCTCCCGGGAGAAGGTGTCGCGCACCTGCGCGTAGGTGCCCGTCACGGCCGTCGACTCCAGGGGGTCCAGGTTCTGCTTGAGCGCGTTCCAGGCGGCGTCACTGCTCGACGAGTAGGGCACCTCGTACATCACCCTGATCCCGGCGGCCAGCAGTTTGTCGCGGACCAGGCCTCGCAGTGCACTGATCTGGGCGGGCTGGTCGCCGTCGGTGGACGACTTGATGTCGACCCACACGGCCGTGAGGTTCTTGCCGTTGCGCCGGGCGTTGGCCAGCGCGTCGAAGACGGCACCGGTGCGCTTCCGCTTGATGTTGACCAGGTCGACGCTCTCCGAGGCCGGGTTGCCGGGGTCGCAGGAGACCCACTGCCTGGTGCCGCCGCACGCGCCGGAGACGTTGAACGCGGCATCGACCTCGACGCCGTTGTAGCCGGCGGCGAGGGCGTTGTCGACCTGGTCGGCGGAGTTCAGGTTGTGGGCGAAGACGTAGATCGGGCGCGGGGGATGCGGGGCGGCCGGGGCCGAGGTCACGGGCATCGCGGTGAGGAGGACCGCGGTGATGCCGACCGTGGCGTGGCCACCACCCCGGAGGCGGCGCAGGCTGCGGGAGACCCGCTCGGATCGTGCCATAAGAGGACACTCCTTCCTGAGGGGTGTACGTCCTGTTCATGTCAAGTTCGAGAGTGAGTGGCTCCGCGGGATGTGCCCGGCGGGATGTGACGCAACTATGCCGAGCAGGCGTCAGGCGTGCAAGACCACCGATACGGGCAAACCGTCAGCACCCGCGCCGGCCCACCCGGGCCGGCGTGACTGCCCGGCCCCTCAGTCGTTGGGGCAGAGGATCAGGTCGTCCAGCGCGTGGCGGCGCGGGCGGTCGCCCAGTTCCGTGACGGCGGCGCGGATGCGGTGCAGGTGGTCGACGGTGAGCTGGAGCGGGGGCTCGTCGGGCTGGTGGGTGGTGCGGATCGGGTAGTCGACGCCCGGCTCGCGGGTCATCTCGATGTGGCAGCCGAGGACGTGCGTGACGGGCCGCTCCCGGGTGAACGCGATCAGGCGCTCGATGCTGCGACCGAAGGCGGGCCAGTCGTCGATGTAGAGCCGACCGGGGTAGACGGTGTCGCCGGTGAGCAGGAAGCCCGTCCACGGGTCGTAGTAGGTGACGGCGGCCGGGTGGTGGCCGGGGGTGGCCAGGCACTCGAGGATCCGCCCGCCGCCGAGGTCGACGCGCGCGGTGGCCTCCGGGTCGTGGTCGAAGCCGAAGTACGCCCAGGCGGTGGGCCGGTCGGCGCCGACCAGGGCGGTGTCCGGCCGGTCGGCGAACTGCCCGTCCCCCGCGACGTGGTCGCCGTGCGGGTGGGTGTGCAGGACCAGCAGCGGGTAGTGGTCGCGGGGGTTGCGGGCGAGCCACTGCGCGATCAGGCCGTCGACGGTCGCCCGGAGCGGGAAGTACGCGGGCTCGGCGGTCGCCCCGGTGTCGATGAGGACCGCCCGGTCCGCCCCGAAGAGCAGGAACAGGAACGGCGCCTCGTAGTGCACCGCCTTGTTCTGCCGCAGGATGACGGTGTTCTCGTCGTACGCGTAGGCCTGGATCTCCGGGTCCGTGTCGTGCTTCGCGGACGGCGAGCCGTGGATCCACGGCACGTCCAGCGGACGGGCGATCGGTGCGTCGGCGGCGGTCATGACGACTCCCTGGGTGCGTCGTCTTGGCGGGCCGGGTACGGCGCACATCTCGTCCGGGGCGGGCGCCGTCGCGCTGCCGTCGGCGACGCTAGCACGGGTCGTTCGCCGACGCCCGGCCCAGCAGGTGCGCCAGCCCGTCCGCGAGGCCGCCGCGCCAGCAGGCGTAGTCGTGGCCGCCGTTGAACTCCTGGTAGTGGAGGTCGTAGCCGCGTGCCGTGAGCACGTCGCGCAGGTGGCGGTTCTGGGTGAGCAGCATCCACTCCTGGAGGCCGACCTCGATCCAGAACCGGGCGTCCCGGTGGGGTTCGGCGGCGAAGCGGCGGGTGAGCCACTCGCTGCCGGCGTCGAACTCGGTCTCGTCGGGCCACCAGAAGGAGCCGGACTGGGAGAGGGCGTTGCCGAAGCGGTCCGGGCGCCGGAAGGCGGCGTAGGCGGCGGTGAGGCCGCCGGCGCTCTGGCCGGCGACGACGGTCCGGCGCGGGTCGTCGGTGGCGTCGAACTCCGCTGCGGCCCAGGGCAGAAGGCGGTCGGCGAGGAGGTCGACGAAGGCCGGGTTGCAGCTCAGGTCGTCGGGGCGGCCGGGGCCCATGGTGTGCACCAGCAGGGCGACGGTGGGCGGGATCGCGCCGTCGGAGGTCAGGTTGTCGAGGGTGTCGCCGACGGAGAGCACCTCGCCCCACATCTCGCCGTCGAGCAACACCGCGACCGGGTACGGGCCGAGGCCGGGTCCGTACCCGGCGGGGAGGTGGACGTCGACCCGCCGCCCGGCCACCGTGCGGGGGAGGGTGCGCCCGCGCGGCACGTCCTCGCGCCGCCGGGCGTACGGCTGGGCGGGGGCCTGCGGCAGGCTGAGCACGGAGGCGGGGTGGCGGCCGTCGCGGGCGGGCAGGCGGGGTTCGCTGTCGTGGGGGTCGGGGCGGGCGTGGTCGAGGACGTGCAGCCAGTCGGCGCGGGTGGTGCCGGGGGGAGCGCCGTGGAAGGGGTGCAGCTGGTAGGAGGCGCGGTGGTCGGCGCGCAGCCGGTAGGTGATCTCCCAGCGGCCGCCCCGGCGTTCCATCAGGTGGGGGGTCAGGTCGCCGGCGTGCCGGTCCTTGTCGGTGACGGTGTGGACGAGGGCGAGCACGCCGTTGCAGTCCTGTTCGGTGGAGATGAAGGTGACCAGCCGGTACGCGGCGTCGTCCGGGTCGGGTGCGATCAGCGGGAAGGCGTTCAACGTCTTTCTCTCCAGGATCAGTTGGTACGGCGCCCGAGCAGCACCCAGAGCAGGAAGGGGCCGCCGAGCACGGTGGTGACGATGCCGACGGGGATCTCCACCCCGCCGATCAGCACCCGTCCGAGGGTGTCGGCGAGCACGACGAGCAGGGCGCCGGTGAGCGCGGAGCCGAGCACCGGCACCCGGGTCGGTCCGGCGAGCCGGGCGGCGAGTACGGGTGCGGCGAGGGCGACGAAGCCGACCGGCCCGCAGATCCCGACGGCGAGCCCGGCGAGGGCGACGGCGAGCAGCAGGCAGGCGAGCCGGACCCGCCCGGGGTCGACGCCGAGCGAGGCGGCCACGCTGTCGTCGAAGCGCAGCACCGCCAGCCGTCGGGCCACCACCAGGGCGGTCGGCACCAGGACGGCGAGTCCGAGGAGCGCGGGTGTGGCGATGGCGTAGTCCCGGCCGTTGAGGCTGCCGGAGGTCCAGACGTACAGCGAGCCGGCGGAGTTGAGCGAGCGCCGGGCGAGGGCGACCTGGATGACGGCCGAGGCGAGCGCCGACATGGCGAGTCCGACGACCAGGACCCGGTAGCCGCGGGCGCCGAGCCCGCCGGAGACGAGGGTGACGACCAGGACGGCGGCCAGCGCGCCGAGCGGTCCGGCCCACCAGGCGCCGAAGGTGCCGGAGGCGGTGGCGGAGATCAGTACGGCGGCGGTGGCGCCGTCGTTGACGCCGAGGAGTTCGGGGGTGGCGAGCCGGTTGCGGGCCAGGGTCTGGGTCAGGCAGCCGGCGAGTCCGAGGGCGGCTCCGGCGGCGAGTCCGGCGACGATCCGGCCGAGGCGGAACTTCTGCACCAGCAGGACGTCCAGCCGCTCGCCGTAGCCGAACACGGCCTGGAAGGTCTTGCCGAGGCCGAGTTCGCTCTGTCCGGCGTGCGCGGAGACGACCACGACGGCGAGCAGGGCGGTGGCGAGGCCGAGTCCGGCGAGCAGCGGCCGGCGCGGCACCAGCAGGGACCAGGCGCCGTACCGCAGGGCCGGGTCCGGCCGCGCCGGGCGCTGTTCGGCGCGCTGGACGGGCGGGGCCTCGGCGGCGGGGTCGCCGATCGCCAGGGCGGCGGAGCGGCGGGAGCGGACGATGGCGATCAGCGCGGGGGCGCCGACCAGGGCGACGATCACCGAGACCGGCGCCTCGAAGGGCCGGGCGACCACCCGGGCGAGCACGTCCGCGCCGGTGAGCACGGCGGCGCCGAACAGCCCGGCGAACAGGGTGAGTCGGCCGATCCGGGGCCCGGCGAGGGCGCGGGCCAGGAAGCCGGCGAGCAGGCCGAGGAAGGAGATCGGCCCGGCCAGGGCGACGGCCGAGGCGGTGAGCAGGGTGACGGCGGCGGCGACGGCGGCGCGGGTGGCGCCGGGGCGGTGGCCGAGGCCGCGGGCGAGGTCGTCGCCGAGGGCGAGGGCGGTGAGCGGCCGGGTGGTGAGCAGGGCGAGCAGGAAGCCGGCGCCGAGGACGGGGGCGAGTTGGCCCAGGGTCGTCCAGCCTTCCACCCCGGCCAGTGAGCCGAGCACCCAGACCCGGTAACGGTCGTACGCTTCGGGCGAGTTGACGATGAGCACGCCGGTGATGCCGCCGAAGGTCGCGCCGACGGCGGAGCCGCCGAGGACCAGCCGCATGGGGGAGCCGCCGCCCCGGCTGCCGGCGATCAGCAGGACCAGGGTGCTGGCGAGGACGGCGCCGCCGAATGCGAAGGCGAGGTACCCGTAGGAGGTCTGCACGCCGAGCACGGCGATGCCGAGGACGACGCCGAGCGAGGCGCCCGCGTTGACGCCGAGCAGGCCGGTCTCGGCCAGCGGGTTGCGGGTGACCGACTGGAGCTGGGCGCCGGCGACGCCGAGGGCGGCGCCGACCAGCAGCGCCGTCAGGGTGCGGGGCAGCCGCAACTCGCCGACGACGAGGGCGAGTCGGCTGTCGGCGCGGGCGCCGTCGCGGTCGAGCAGGTAGTCCAGGACCCGTCCCGGCCCGACCTCGCCGGCGCCGACCGAGAGCGAGAGCGCGGTGAGCGCGAGCAGCACCGCGACCGCCCCGGCGGCGACCGGCCAGGCGCTGTCCCGGAGGGGGCGGGCCGGTGGGGGAGGGGCGCCGGGCGCGGTGACGGCGGGCGCTTCGGGGGCGCCCACTTGCGACGATGTCATAAGGTAAGGCTAACCTAATGGCCGGAGCGTCCCGCCGGCACCGCCGTCGTGCCGGGCTGCCCGGACGCCCCCAACTCCCGTACCACCCCCGCCCCGGAGGCACCCATGCCGTACGCCCAGAGCCCGCTCCACCCCGTCCGCCGCCGCGCGGCCCAGGCGCTGGCCGTCACCGGGGCGGCCGCCCTCCTGCTCACCGGGTGCGGCTCCTCCGGGTCCTCGTCCACGTCCGCGGACCCCTCCAACTCCGCGTCCGCCGCCCCGGGCAGCGCGGCGGACGCGGCCAACGGCGGCAAGCGCACCGTCAAGGACGCCACCGGCAAGGCCGTCGAGGTCCCCGCCGAGCCCAAGCGGATCGTCACCCTCACCCAGGAGGACCTCGACGCGGTGCTCGCCCTCGGCCTCAAGCCCGCCGGCATCACCAACGGCCAGGGGCTCAACGAGCCGCCCGCGTACCTCAAGGACAAGGTCCAGGGCGTGCCGGTGGTCGGCAACCTGCTCCAGCCGGTGATGGACAAGGTGATCGCCGCCAAGCCCGACCTCATCCTGGCCGGGGACATGCAGGACGAGCAGGTGCTCAAGCAGCTGCGCGAGATCACCCCCGCCACCCTGGTCACCATGGCGCCCACCGACGACTGGAAGCTCGCCTTCCGGGGCATCGGCAACGCCGTCAACAAGCTCGACCAGGCCACCAAGGTGATCGACGACTACCAGGCCAAGGCCACCAAGGCCGGTGCCGACCTCGGCAAGAACAAGGGCGCCGCCGTCTCCATCGTCCGCTGGAACCCCACCGGCCCCAGCTGGATGGAGAAGAAGCAGTTCGCGAGCGGCGTCGCCCTCGACATGGGCCTCACCCGCCCGGCCGCCCAGGACAAGGACGGCAACGCCCACAGCCCGGCGCTCAGCCTGGAGAAGCTCGCCGAGATCGACGGCGACTGGCTGTTCCTGTCCACCCTCACCGACGACGGCAAGGCCGCCCTCAAGGACGTCCAGTCCAAGCCCGCCTACCAGCAGTTGAACGCGGTGAAGAACAACCACGCCGTCACCGTGGACGGTTCGGTCTGGTCCACCCGGGGCGGCCCGCTGGCGGCCGACGTCGTCATCGGCGACCTCGGCAAGGCCCTGTCCGGTTCCTGAGCGCGCGGAACCGGGGGGCTGAGAGATGGAGTTGACGATCCAGGGCGTCACCGCCGGGTACCGCCCCGGCCGCCCGGTGCTCGGCGGCATCGACCTCACCGTGCCCGCCGGGCAGGTGGTGGCGGTGGTCGGCCCGAACGGCTGCGGCAAGTCCACCCTGCTGCGGGCGGTGGCCCGGCTGCACAGGCCGGACGGCGGGCGGATCCTGGTCGGCGGCGAGGACATCTGGCGGTTGAGCCCGCGCCGGGCCGCCCACCGGGTCGCGCTGCTCCCGCAGAGCCCGCAGGCCCCCGAGGCGGTCACCGTGGCCGGCCTGGTCCGCTACGGGCGCCACCCGCACCAGGGACTGTTCCGCCAGTGGTCGGCCGACGACGAGCGGCTCACCGCCGAGGCCCTGCGCGCCACCGGCGTCGACGCCCTCGCCGACCGCCGCCTCGACCAGCTCTCCGGCGGCCAGCGGCAGCGCTGCTGGCTCGCCATGGTGCTCGCCCAGGACGCCCCGGTGGTGCTGCTGGACGAGCCGACCAGCGCGCTCGACCTCGGCCACGCGGTGGAGGTGCTGGAACTGGTCCGTACGGTCGCGGCCGGCGGGCGCACGGTGGTGATGGTGCTGCACGACCTCGCGGCCGCCGCCCGCTACGCCGACCTGCTGGTCGCCCTGCGGGACGGCACGGTGGTGGCCTGCGGGCCGCCCCGGGAGGTGGTGGACGCGCCGCTGGTGCGGGCGCTGTACGACATCGACAGCCACGTCCTGGCGGCCCCGGACGACGGCGCCCCGGTCATCGTCCCGCGGGCGCCGACGGGCTGAGGGGCCGGTCGGCCGTGAAGGCGGCGCCACCCGGACGGGGTGGCGCCGCCTTCACGCGTCCGCAGGGCCGCGGATCGATCCTGCGTACCCGATCGACCACCCGTTCGAGTGGTTTCAACTCGCGCGCTCCCCGGCCGTCTCCCCCCGCCCGTCGCGTTGTCAGTGACCCTCGCTACGTTCCTCGCATCGCTGGTCAGCGGGGCGATCCGAACGACGTTCCCCGGTGGGAGGAGTACGGCTGTGGCATGGGTGGAAACGGGCGCGGGAGGGTACCGCGTCACGCTCGACGGAGAGGGCCGGGTGGTGTGCCGCAACGCGGCGGGCCGCCCCCTCAAGTCCGTCCCGTCGAAGCTCGGTGACGACCCGGTGGTCGCCCAGCTCAAGCAACTCGCCGAATGGCTCGCCGCGCACGAGCGGCGCTGCCAGGAGGACGTCGAGCGGTGGATGGTGCGCTCGCTGCCGGTCCCCGCCGCCGTGCTCGCCGCCGTCTGGCCCGACGAGGCCTGGCAGTCCGTCCTGCGGGACGTCGTGGTCACCGGCGCGGACGGCGCCGTGGCCGGCTTCCTGCGCGACGCCGACGCCGAGCGCGGCCTCGGCCTGGTCGACCTCGACGGCGACACCGTGCGCCTGACCGACGGCCAGGTCCTGATACCCCACCCGGTGCTCCTCCCGGACCTCGACGACCTGCGCGAGTTCGCCGTCGAACTCGGCGTCTCCCAGCGCGTCCAGCAGCTCTACCGCGAGGTCTGGCACCGCCCCGAGGAGCCGGCCGCGGGCACCGAGGTCCACACCTACGCCGGCGGCCGCTACCGCGAACTGCGCGAGCTGGTCGGGCGCTGCACCCGGCTCGGCTGCCGGGTCCGCGGCGGCTCCGCCGTCCAGCCGATCACCGAGGGCGGCCGCACCGTCGAGGCCCGGGTCTGGGTCGGCGACTACTACGAGTACGACGCCTGCGAGACGGGCGCGCTCAGCTGGGCCGGCCCCGACGGCCGGTCCCTGCCGCTCGCCGAGGTCGGGCCGGTCGCCTGGTCCGAGGGCATGAGGATGGCCGCCGCGCTCCACGCGGGCCGCACGATCGAAGGGGAGGACGCCGCATGACCACCGGCCCGATGACCACCACCGTCCCGCAGCAGCGCGCCGCGGAGCCCGAGGCACTGCTCGACGCCGGCGCCGTCCTGCCGCCCGGCACCCTGGCCGACGCCGGCCGCCCCGACAGCGCTGCCGACGTGCTGACCGCGCGCGGCTACACCCACCCCGCGCTGGACGGCCGCCGGATCGTCCGGCTGGTCCCCGGCGCGCTCGGCCCCGCCGAGGACCTCGCCCTGGACTTCCTCGGCCTCGCCCCCGAGGGCGCGCCCGCCGAGGTCGGCCAGGTCCGCCAGGAGGCGCTCGGCTTCCCGGCCTGGGCACTCGTCCACGACCCGGCCAACGGGCACCACGCGCTCGCCCTGGTCAAGGAGCTGGAGCGGCTGGCCCGCCAGGCCCGGTCCAAGCCCGGCGCCGCCAAGGACGGCTTCGACGAACTCGCCACCCGGCTCGGCCGCGCCGTCCCGCACTTCCTGCCCACCTTCTGCGAGGAGGTCGGCCGGATCTTCGTCACCCACGGCAACCAGACCTACGCCGCCGCCTGGTTCGGCAAGGCCCGCGAGGCCGAGCGCACCCACAACCTGGCCGTCGACGAGGAGCGGCTGCGCGCCGTCTTCCTGGAGTTCGCCCTGGCCGGCGCGCTCACCGTCAAGTCCCTGCGCCAGTACGTCAAGGAGCTCGCCCGGCGGCTCGACCCGCAGACCGCCTGGCTGCGCTTCCGCCAGCTGTGCACCGAGCGCTCCGCGGCCGGCATGGCCCCGTACGCCGGGGTCGCCGAGGACGCCCGCGCGCTGATCCGGGCCGCCGGGCTGGACCGCGCCGCGCACGAACGGGCGCTGCTCGCCGAGCTGCTGGAGTCCCCCGCGGTCAACCGGGCGCCCGCCGCGTTCTGGAAGTCCTGGCACGGCGCCCTGGTCGAGCTCGGCAGCGGTGACGCCGCGGTCCGCACCCGGCTGCTGGAACTGCTGCCCGACCCGGCCGCCGGCGGCACCGACGCCGCCGTCCAGGACTCCGCCTGGCTGGCCGTCCTCGCCGCCACCGGCGCCGAGGACCTGCTCACCGGCCCGCGCGCCGAGGGCGCCGAGCCCGCCGCGCAGTGGCTCCGGCGCTGGTGCAACCACCTCGGCCGCGGCTGGCGCAACCGGCCCGGCTGCCCGGCCACCCTCGCGCTGGCCGGCCGGATGGTCGAGCGGCTGCGCGCCGACGCCGTCCCGGTCGACCTCTTCACCGGCATCAGCGGCAGCCTCACCCGGCTCGACCTGCTGGAGCTCCTGCTGGCCGAGGGCGTCCCGGTGGCCGACCCGCCGGCCGGCCTGGGCTTCGACCTGCGCGAGTGGGTCACCCAGAGCGGCCCGGCCGCCGCCGGCGCTCCGACCGGCGCTCCGACCGGCGCTCCGAGCGCCGCGACCGACGGGGCCAGGACCATCGGCGGCTCGCTCGCCGCCGTCGCCGCCGACGCACGCTTCCGGCCGCTGCTGCGCCGCTCCGCCCCCGGCGCCTGGGCGCAGGCCGTCGAACACCGCTGTGCCGCGCTCCCCCTGCTGAACGAGCTGTTCCGGGAGTGGGCCGAGGAGCGCGCCGAGGAACTCACCGCCGTCCGCGGCCTGGCCGGCGCCGTCGACCTGGTCCGCTCGCTGACCCCGCACCGCACCGCCATCCGCACGGTCGCCCCGGCCGCCGCCGAGAAGATCGCCGCGCTCGACGTCGCCGGGCTGCTCGCCGGCGCCCTCGCCGCCGGGATCCTGGACGAACTCGGCTGGCCCGCCCTGGAGGAGGCGCTCGCCCGGCTCGCCGACCCGCCCGCCGCCGACGCCCTCCCGGACACCGCCCCCGGACACCGCCCCCGCGGCCTGAACGACCTGACCGTCGAGGACGCCTGGCCGTACCTCGTCCTCGCCCGCCACGACCGGGCCCTCGTGGTCGGCCCGGACGCCATCCTGCTGGAGCACACCCTGCGGGTGCCCCCGCTGCCGGGCGTGCGCAACCGGCCCCGGCTGCGCCTGGTCGACGGCGAGCTCCTCGTCGTCTGGTACGAGGGCAACGAGCAGAAGGCCTACTGGTCCGGCCGCCCGGACCAGACCTTCGAACTGACCGGCCGCACCATCGCCGGCTACTACTACGGCGAACGCCACCCGGACGACACCTCCCTCCCGCTGCCCGGCGGCGGCCGCACCACCGGCGCCCGCCCGCTGCACCCCGGCGACACCCGGCTGCCCGAGGAGCACCCCGTCCTCGGCGACGGCACCGGGTACTGGACACTGCGCCACGCCCCGGACGGCACCCCCGTCCTGCGCGAACTCGACCCGGCCACCGGCACCCTGGGCCGGGCCGCCGAACCGCCGGTGATCGCCGCCACCGCAGCGGCCGGCCGGCTCGTCACCGGCAGCACCGGCCTGCTGCCGCTGCAGCCCGGCCTGGAGGGCACCCCGCTGGGCACCGACGGCACCGTGCTCGGCAGCTGGGTCCGGCACGACCCCGGGCGCGCCGTCACCACCTTCACCGCCGACGGGCAGCGCATCGTCCTGCCGCTGAACGAGCGCACCGACACCCACATCCTCCCGGTCGGCCGGCTCGCCCTGCCCGGCGCGCGGGGCCCGGTGGTCAGCCGCACCGGCGAGTTCCTCGACCTCGGCCTGCCCGACCTGGCCGACCGCTCCGACCGCACCGCCGACCTGCGCTCCTGCCGGTCGGGCGAACTCTCCGCCGCCGGCACCGCCCTGGTCCCGCCGTACGACCACTGGCACGCCCTGAGGCCCCGTGACGAGGCCGGTTCCCGGGTGCTGCGCGCCCTGACCGCCGAACAGGCCGCCCGGCTGGTGGACCTCGCCTGGCCGGTCGACGCCGAGCCCGTCCCCGCGGACGAGCAGCGCTGGATCACCGTCCAGGGCGTACGGCGCCCGCTCGCCCAGCGCGGCGAGGCCCGCAACAGCCTGCCGGTCGAGGCGGTCGGCGCCGCCCTGCCCGCGATCACCCACCCGCTGCTGCTGGCCGGCGTCGCCGGGTTCGCCCGCACCGCCGCCGACCTGCTCGACCGGATCGCCCGGTTCCTCCCGCAGCCGGAGGCCGAGCGGCCCAGCAAGGCCGAGGCCGCCGAGTGGCGCCCCGAGCACGGCCGCGACCACCAGCTGCGCGACGCCGTCAGCGCCGTCCTGCCCGGGACCCCGGGCCTGGGCAACAACTGGGGCGACTCCGAGCAGTACTGGGTGCTCAACAACCTGCGGGCCGTCACCGCCGCGTTCACGGCCCCGACCGCCCCGACCGCCCCGACCGCCCCGACCGCCGTGGCCGTCCCGACCGCTGAGGCCGCCGCGGCCGTCCCGACCGCCGTGGAGGGCGAGGGCTGGACCCCCCAGGGCACCGTCACCCTGCGCGGCGGCGAGGCCCACCACGGCTGGCGCAACCTGCTCGGCCGGGTGGACGTCCTCGCCCACGCCATCGCCGACCCGCTCACCCCGCCGGCGCACCGCTCCACCCTGGTCCTGCTGCTCGGCGAGCTCACCAAGGGCCCGCTCGCCGACCGCGGCGCCACCCTGCGCGAGGTCGTCCTCGGCGAGACGGACGAGCGCGCCAAGGGCCGCCGGCCGGAGGCCTACCGCCAGGGCGAGGTGCTCCGCCGCGGCGACCGCACCGTGGTGATCCTCGACTACCGCCACCAGCAGGAGGACGGAACAGCGCACTGGCGGGCCGTCGACCACGACCCGAGCGGAGAGTTCGGTCCCGTCGCCCACTTCACCACCCTGGAGGAGCGCCGCATCGAGGAGCGGGTGAACACCGCCTGGACCGAGAAGTTCCGGCGGGTCGCCGCCCTGCGCGGCAGCGTCCCCTGGCAGAGCGAGCACGCCGCCGCCTTCGCCGAGCTCACCGGTATCGGCACCGCCCGCGCCACCCTGCTGCTCTGCCCGCCCCCCGGCCTCCTGAACTGGGGCAACGTCGAGGTGCCCGCCGAACACGGCCTCAAGACCGCCGAGGTCAGGGCCGCCCAGGCCTGGCTGCGCAACCACGACCACCACGCGATCGCCGACGTCTGGGGCGCCCTGCTGCCCCTCGACGACCCGAAGCGGCTGTGGACGGAGGGCCCCGACACCGCCGCCGCGGCCGAGGCCTGGATCCGGCACTTCGGACGCCTCGTCACCCTCCCCGAGGACGCCCTGGCCGGCGTCCAGGGCGTGCCCATCGGCACCATCGAGGAGCTGCTCAACCCCGGCCGCACGCCCTGGCTCACCCGCACCACCGCCTACCGGCTGACCACCGGCAGCCGGGCCGCGCTCCAGCTGGAGCCCGCGGACGCCACCGCCGCTCCCGGCCCCGGCACCCTCCCGGGGGCGATCGACGCCCTGCGCTGGCTCGGCTACCACCTGCCCGCCGACAGTCCGCTGCGCCCGCTGCTGCCCACGGCCGCCGCCGCGCTGCGCACCCGGCTCGCCGACCCCGAACTGCTGCTCGGATTCGGCCTGGTCAGCACCACCCAGGGCACCTCGGTGTCGACCGTCCTGCGCGCACACTTCGGCCGGCCCGCCGAGGGCGGAGCCGACCCGGACGGCCTGGTCCGCTGCGGTCCGGCCGTCGTCCTCAGCCCCTACCGCACCGAGTACGAGCAGATCTGGCTGCGCCCCGCCGGCCTCACCGGCCCGGACGACCCGCTGATCGACCTGCTCATCGGGCTGACCGACGGCTACTGGTCCGGCTCCGACCTGGCCGCCGTCCGGTCGATCCTGGGCGGCGAACCGGAACGCCTGGCCGCGGGCGCCCCAGCCGTGCCGGCCGCCGACGAGGGCCCGGTCTGGCTGCAGAACCCGCAGCTCAGCGCCCCCGAGCTGGTCGCCGAGGCGGCCCGTACCCACGGCCTGGGCGAGGATGCGGCCGCGCTCTACCTCCAGCTGCTCGCCCTGCCCGACCCGACGGACCGCAACGCCGCCCGCTGGACGGGCTGGAAGCCCGCCCGGCTCAAGCGCGCCCGCGCCGAACTCGCCGCCGGCGCACTGGTGCTGGAGGCCAAGCGGGCCCGGGCCGGCCGCAGCCTCTTCCTGCCCGGCGGCTGGCAGGAGGCCAAGGCCCCCGCCCTGCCGGTGGAGACCTGGAAGGCGGGTCTGTACCAACTGTCCACCCACCGGCCGGTGCTGCCGCACCTGCCCGTGCCCGAACTGTTCGCCCGCGCCTGGCAGCGCACCCTCGACGGCGACACCCCCGGCTACGAAGAGCTCCGGACCAGCAAGCGCAGGAAGGCCCGCCGATGAGCGCCACCGAGACCACCGCCACCGACACCACCGCCACCGGGACCACCGCCACCGACTCCCCGGTACGGCAGATCGTCCCGCCCGAGGAGAAGCACGCCGCCGAACTGGAGTTCCTCGCCGCCCACGACAGCGGCCCGCGCCCGCCCGGTTGGCGCCTCACCCCGCGTGCCGTGGTCACCTTCGTCATGGGCAGCGGCGGCGAGAAGCTCAAGGCCGGACGCCGCAGCCTGGCCGTCGAGCCCAAGTTCGTCGGCGAGCGCGCCCTGGTCGAACGCTGCGTCGTCACCCTCGCCGGCGAGCGCGGCCTGCTCCTCGTCGGCGAACCCGGCACCGCCAAGTCGATGCTCTCCGAACTGCTCGCCGCGGCCGTCTGCGGGACCAGCGCGCTCACCGTCCAGGGCACCGCCGGCACCACCGAGGACCAACTCAAGTACGGCTGGAACTACGCCCTGCTGCTCGCCAAGGGCCCCAGCCGCGAAGCCCTCGTCCCCTCCCCGGTGCTCACCGCGATGACCACCGGGGCCGTCGCCCGGGTCGAGGAGGTCACCCGCTGCCTGCCCGAGGTACAGGACGCCCTCGTCTCCCTGCTCTCCGAACGGCGCATCGCCGTACCCGAGTTGGCCGGCACCCCGGACGGCCAGCTGCACGCCGCGGCCGGCTTCACCCTGATCGCCACCGCCAACCTGCGGGACAAGGGCGTCAGCGAGATGTCCGCCGCCCTCAAGCGGCGGTTCAACTTCGAGACGGTCGGCCCGATCGGCAGCCTGGCCGCCGAGGTCGAGCTGGTCCGCCGTCAGTCCACCGTCGCCGTCGCCCGGGCCGGCGCCGGCTACGCCGTGGACGATGCCGTCCTGGAGGCCCTGGTCACCGCCTTCCGCGACCTGCGCACCGGCCGCTCCACCGAGGGCTGGGAGGTCGAACGCCCCTCCACGGTGATGAGCACCGCCGAAGCCGTCTCCGTCGCCACCGCACTCGGCGTCACCGCCGCCTACCTGCCGGACGGCGGCGACCTCCTCGGCCGGCTCCCCGGCCAACTCCTCGGCGTGGTCCGCAAGGACGACCCGGCGGACGCGGCCCGGCTGCTCGGCTACTGGGACGGCCCGGTCCGCCGCCGGGCCGAACAGGGCGCCGCCACCTGGCGCACCCTGTGGGACCTCCGCCCGGCGCTGGAGGCCTGACGATGACGAGCAGCGCGGTGAGGACCACCACCCCGGACGACCCGGCCGTCCGCCCCGGCCCCGGCGCCGTATGCGGCCACGGCACCGATCCCGGTGCTGACCTCGGCACGGCCCCCGGTACCGATCCCGGCACCGACCCCGCGGTCCGGGCCGAGACGGTCCGGGCCGAGACGGCCCGGCTGGCCGGCTCCGGCACCGACCGTCCCGGGCCCTACCTGATCGGTGTGCGCCACCACGCGCCCTCCCTCAGCGCGGTCCTCCCCGCGCTGCTCGACGCCGCCCGGCCCGAGGCCGTCCTGGTCGAACTGCCCGCCGAGTTCCAGCCCTGGCTCGACCACCTCGCCGACGAGGCCACCGAGGCCCCCGTCGCCCTCGCCGCCGCCCCGGCCGGCGAGGATGATGCGGACAGGGACGATGCGGGCGCGGCCCCCGGCGGGCTCGCCTTCTACCCCTTCGCCGACTTCTCCCCGGAACTCGTCGCCCTGCGCTGGGCCCGGCGCAACGGCGTCGAAGCCATCGCCTGCGACCTCCCGCTCGCCCACCGCACCGGCCCCGCCGGCCCGCGCGGCCGCCGCCCCGCGGCCGGCCCCGACACCCCCGGCGTGGCCGACGCGCTGCGCCACCGCCTCACCGGCCGTGCCACCGACGACGATCTCTGGGACCGCCTCGTCGAGACCGCCGCCCCCGGCTCCGGCCCGGAGGCCGTCCGGCGCGCCGCCCTCCTGGTCGGCTGGGCCCTGCGCCACGACGCCGGAACCGGCCCCGGCGTCGACCCGTACGACCTGCGCCGCGAAGCCTGGATGCGCGCCCGCATCCGGGCCGCCTCGGCGGGCGGACGCCGGACCGCCGTGGTCGTCGGCGCCTTCCACGCCCCCGCCCTGCTCGACGGGCCCACCGCTCCCGAGGAGCCGCCCCGCCCCGACGAACCCGGGCACGTGCTCTCCCTCATCCCGTACACCTACCCGCTGCTCGACGCCCGCTCCGGCTACCCGGCCGGCATCCGCGACCCCGAGTGGCAGCACACCGTCCTCGACGCCGGCGGCGACCCGGAGCGCCTCGACGAGGCGCTCACCACCACCGCCGTCCGGATCTGCGCCGCCCTGCGTGCCCAGGACCACCCCTCCGGCCCCGCGGACGCCCGCGAGATCGTCCGCCTGGCCGGCGACCTCGCCCGACTGCGCGGCCACGCCGCCCCCGGGCGCGGCGAACTCGTCGAAGCCGTCCAGTCCGTGCTCGCCCAGGGCGAGCCCCTCGGCCGCGGCCGGGCCGTCGCGCGCGCCCTCGAACAGGTCCTGGTCGGCACCCGCACCGGGCGCCCCACCCCGGCCGCCCCGCGCAGCGGCCTCGGACCCGCCGTCGAAACCCTGCTCGCCGACCTGGGCCTCCCCGGCCCCGCAGACCCGGGCCCGCGCGAACTGCGCCTCGACCCGCTGCGCAGCCCCCTCGACCGCCGCCGTGAGATCCTCCTCCACCGCCTCGCCGCCTGCGGCGTCCCCTACGCCGACCCCGTCCCCACCACCGGCCCCGGCGGCACCGAAACCCTCGGCACCCGCTGGCGCCTGCACTGGACCCCCACCGTCACCGCCCTGCTCACCGTCGCCGGCACCCGGGGCGTCACCCCCGCCCAAGCCACCGAGGGCGCCCTCCGCAGCCGCCTCCCCGACGACCCCACCCCGCGCGAGATCATCGACGGCCTCACCGCCGCCGCCTCCTGCGCCCTCCCCACCCTCACCGCCACCCTCCTCACCCGACTCACCACCACCCTCCCCACCACCGCCACCCTCCCCGACCTCCTCGCCGCCCTCGCCCTCCTCGACCGCCTCACCGCCGGCCACCTCCCGGTCACGGCCCCCAGGGAAGCACCTGCGGGTGAAGCACCTGCGGGTGCGGCCGGTGCGGGCCGGGCGCCGGAGGCCTCGACCGGCGGGGCGGAGTCAACGAGTCCGTCCTCCAGCGGTGTTGACAGTCGGACCGGCCCCGGACTGCCGCTGCGGGCGGCGATGGACCTGTTGACCGCCGTGGCGGTGCGGCAGGTCGAGGGGTTGGGGGGTTCGGACGATCCCGCGGACGCGCGGGCGTTGGTGGAGCTGGCCCGGCGGGCGGACCAGTTGGGCGGGGTGCGGCTGGGGTGCGCGCTGGGGGAACTCGCCGAGCGGGGGAGCCCGTTGGTGCGGGGCGCGGCCGGGGCGGTGCGGGTGCTGCTCGGGCAGGAGCCCGCGCAGATGCTCGGCGGGCGGGCCGCGTCCTGGGTGGACGGGGCGACCGACGTGCGGGCGCGGCAGGTGCTCGGACGGTTGCTGGTCGGGTTGTTGACCGCTGCCGAGGGCCTGTTCGACAGTGCGCCCGAGGCGCTCGAACCGGTGCTGGAACGGGTCGGTTCGCTCTCGGACGCCGCCTTCCTGGACCGGCTGCCCGCGCTGCGCGGTGGCTTCGACACGCTCAGCCCGGCCGCCCGCGACCGGCTGCTGGTCTCCGTCGAGGACCGCCTGGGCACCCGCCTGGCGGCCCTGCCGGAGCAGACCGACCCCGCTCTGGTGGCCCGTTGGGTCCGCGCGGACCTGGCGGCCCGCCGGGTGCTCACCGGGAGAGGCCTGCTGCCGGCCGCTCCCCGGACCGCCGACCAGGTGTCCGAGCCTGGCTCCGGGTCCGAGCCCGAGCCCGGGGCCGGGCCCGCGACGGCGACCGGCCCGGTACCGTCCCCGTCTCCCGCTCCCGGGCGCGTCCTCACGCCCGCCGAGCGCTGGCGCCTGCTGCTGGGCCGCCCGGGCACGGGCGGCCTGTCCGGCCGCAGCGCCCGACTCGCCACCGCGCTGGACGAGTTGTACGGCAGCGGCCACGGCGAGGGCTCCGGCCCCGGCCTGGACGACCGGGGTGGCAGGGGCGGCCGCGAGGCGCCGTTCCCCGGAGTGCGGGAGTGGGCCGAGGAGTTGGAGGCCCTGTTCGGTCCGGGCGTCCGGGAGGAGGTCCTGGCGGCCGCCGTCGCCCAGGGCCGTACGGACGTGCTGGAGGCGATCGACCCGTCCGCCGTCCGCCCGTCGGTGGACCTGCTGCGCGCGGTGCTGGACCACGCGGGCGGTCTGCCCGAGGCCCGGGTGGCCAAGCTGCGTCCGCTGGTGCGCCGCATGGTGGACGAGTTGAGCCGCGAGCTGGCGACCCGGCTGCGCCCGGCGCTGACCGGGATCAGCGTGCCGCGCCCGTCGCGGCGCCCGGGCGGCGGGCTGGACCTCCACCGGACGATCCGGGCGAACCTGGCCACGGCCCGCCCCGGGCCGGACGGTTCGGGCACCGTGATCGTGCCGGAGCGCCCGGTGTTCCGGACCAGGGCGCGGCAGGCCAACGACTGGCGGCTGATCCTGGTGGTGGACGTGTCGGGGTCGATGGAGGCGTCCACGGTCTGGGCGGCGCTCACCGCCTCGATCCTGGCCGGGGTGCCCTCGTTGAGCACCCACTTCGTGGCCTTCTCCACCGAGGTCCTCGACCTGACGGAGCAGGTGGCGGATCCGTTGAGCCTGCTGCTGGAGGTGAGCGTCGGTGGCGGCACCAGCATCGCGACCGGTCTGCGCTACGCCAGGGAGCTGGTGACGGTGCCGTCGCGGACGCTGATCGCGGTGGTCAGCGACTTCGAGGAGGGCGGCCCGGTCAACGCGCTGCTCGCCGAGACCCGGGCCCTGGTGGACTCCGGCGTGCACCTGCTGGGCTGCGCGGCGCTGGACGACTCCGGGACGGCCCGCTATTCGAAGGCGGTCGCCGGCCAACTGGTCGCGGCCGGGATGCCGGTGGCGGCGCTGAGCCCGCTGGAACTGGCCCGCTGGGTGGGGGAGAAGGTGCGATGAACGCCACGACACAGACAGAGCGGGCTTCACAGACCGGGAGCAGCTGGCCGGGGGTCCGGCCGGAGGTGGTCGCCGAGGTGGTGTCGGGGCTGAGCGCCCGCCTGCAGAAGCGGCTGGACGGCGCGGCGGCGAAGCTCGCCGAGCGGCCGCTCAGCCGGGAGGGCGACGAGTGGCGGGTGCAGGTGGACGAGGAGGTCCTGCTCGTCCTGCACGCCCCGGGCGGGGTGGTGGCCGGCCCGTCCGACGTCCGGTGCGGCTGTCTGCTCGCCCCGGCCTGCGTCCACCGGGCCGCCGCCGTCAGCCTCTGCCCGCTGGCCGAGGCCGAGGCCGAGACCGACGATCCGGGCGTCGGGACCACGCCGGCCGAGGCGCCGGGAACACCTGCCGCGACCACCACCACAACCCCGCCTGAGCCCGGATCCGAACCCCGACCTGGACCCCGACTCGAACCCGGACCCGAGTCGGGACCGGAACCCGGACCCGCCGCCCTCACCCCGGCCGAGCGCGGCGCCGCCCGGCACCTCCACCGCGCCGCCTGCGCACTGCTGGCCGCCGGGGTGAGCGGGGCGGGCGCGGTCGCCCAGGCGGAGCTGCTGCGGGCCGGCCACGGGGCGCGGGTCGCGGGGCTGTACCGCCCGGCCGCGGCGGCGGTCGCCGTGGTGACCGGGATCCGGGCGGCGCGTTCCGGTGCGCCCGACCACCGGCTGGCGGACCTGGTGGCGGCGCTGCGCGAGCTGCTCGGCCTCACCACCGCCCTGAACACCCTGACTGCCGTGACCACGCCGACCGCCCCGGTCACCTCGGTCGGCGCCCCGACCCCGCCCGCCGCCCCGCCCCCGCTCGCCGCCCTGCGCGGCACCGCCCGCCAGGCCTACGCCGAGGAGGGCGGCCTGCGGCTGTACGGGCTGTTCGCCGAGCCGGTGCTGACCGCGACCCACGCCGGGGCGGTCAGTTGGGCGGTGGACGCGGGTGGCCGGCTCAGCACGATCGCCGAGGTGACCCCGCACGGCGATGTCACGACCGCCGCCCCGCTGGCCGTCGCGGCGGGCAACCGGACGGTCCGGCTGGGCGATGCGGCGCTGAGCCACCGTGAGTTCAGCCGAGCGGGGCTGGCGGTCCAGGGCGCGACCAGGTCCACGGGTGGGCGGCTGGGCGCGGGTGCCTCGGTGCGGGCGGTCCGCGCGGCGGGCGCGGCCTGGACGGCGGAGCCGGTGGCCCGGCTCTGGGCCGAGCCGCCCGCCGCCCAGGTGGCCCGGGCACTGGCGGCGCAGGAGCTGCTGTACGGGAGTCGCCCGGCGGGGAGCGACCTGTTGTTCCTGGACGTCGTCCTGCTGGGCACGGCCCCGACCGGTCCTGGCGGGGCGCTCCAGCTGCTCGCCCGTCCGGTCGGGGGCGGCACGGTGGTCGCGCTGCGCCCGGGGCACGAGCACCCCGATCTGGCCTTCCGGGCCAATCTGGCCCTGCTCGCCACGGCCCCGGGCCTTCGGCTGCGGCTGATCGGACGGCTGGAGCGCGCGGACCGTCCGGAACTGCGGGTGCTGGCGATCGGCACGCCCTCGGACGGCTCCGGTCACGACGGCCCCGACGGCCCCGACGGCCACGACCGCCTTGCCCTGCCCGCCGACCGGGCGGACCGGGTCAACCTCGGCCTGGAACGCCTGCAGACCGCTGACCTGCCCGCCGGCCCGTCCACCGGGCCATCCGCCGATCTGCCCGCCGATCCGTCCGCCGGGCTCCCGGCGGAGCTCCCCACCGCGCCGCCGCTCGGCCCGCCGGTGCACGTGCTCGGCCGCCGGGTGGAGCAGACCGTCACCACCGGCCGGTCCGCGCCGGCGCCCGGCGCGGCCACGGCGGCGGCGGACCGGGCCCTGCTGCGGGCGTCGGGGCTGGCGACCGCCGCCGAGCTGCTGGACGGCCTGCGGGCGGCTGCCGCGGACCAGCGGCGTGACGTGTTCGGCCGGATCGTCGCGGATGACCACGACGCCTTCGCCACCGCCTGGCTGGCGGCCGCCGACTACACCGAGGCGCTGGCGACCGCGCTCTGCTCCGCCTCCTGGGGCGGCGAGCAGGACGACTCGGAGGACGGCCCGGAGGACGGCCCGAAGAACGGGACGGAGGACGGGAAGGAGCTGTGAGCCGATTTATTTGCAGAGACCGATAATCGGCGCCGAATGGCATACTTGTACGAGAGGGGACAGCTCAGGACGCACAGGTGAACGTGAAGGGAAGGCGAGCCATGGCCATCCGCGACGACGCGGCCGAGGTCCGGGCCGGTGGCTGGCGGACGCTCGCCGCCCTGCACGGGCTGATCGACGCCGCGCTGGAGAAGGCGCTCCAGGCGGAGCACAAGCTCTCGGTGGTGGAGTACACGGTGCTGGAGGCGCTCTCCCGGCAGGACGGCTGGCACATGCGGATGCAGCAGCTGGCCCGTGCGGCGGCGCTGAGCAGCAGTGCCACCACCCGGCTGGTGAGCCGCCTGGAGGACCGGGGCCTGCTCAGCCGCTACCTCTGCGCGGACGACCGGCGCGGCATCTACACCGAGCTGACCTCCGAGGGCCGCGCCCTGCTGGAGGCCGCCCGCCCGGTGCACGACGCCACCCTGGAGGCGACCCTGGCCCAGGCCGCGGAACTCCCCGAGCTGGCCCCGCTGGTCGACGCGCTCGCCGAGCTCAGCCCGACGAAGGCGTGATCCCGGCCCAGGCGTGACCCGGGCGGCTACCGCCGCCCGGCCGCCTCAGCGCCGCCTGGCCGCCTCAGCGCCGCCCGACGGCCAGCGCGTCCCGGTGCACCCGGTCGAGCAGGGCGAGCAGCAACTCCTTGCTGGACGCCCGCTCCCGGACGTCGCACAGCACCACCGGCACCTCCGGCCCGAGGTCGAGGGCCCGGCGGACGTCCTCCGGGGTGGCGTCGCGGCGGCCGTGGAAGCAGTTGACCCCGATGGCGAAGGGGATTCCGCGCTGCTCGAAGAAGTCCACGGCGGCGAAGCTGGATTCGAGCCGCCGGGTGTCGGCGAGGATGATCGCGCCGAGGGCGCCGAGGGCGAGGTCGTCCCACATGAACCAGAAGCGGAACTGCCCGGGCGTGCCGAAGAGGTAGAGCACCAGGTCCTCGCGGACGGTGATCCGCCCGAAGTCCATCGCCACCGTGGTGGTGGACTTGCCCTGGACGCCTTCGAGGCTGTCGACCCCGATGCTGGCGCGGGTCATCCGCTCCTCGGTCTGCAGCGGTTCGATCTCGCTGACCGAGCCGACCATGGTGGTCTTCCCGACGCCGAAGCCGCCGGCGACGAGGATCTTGACCGCGCCCGGCACCAGGCTCTGGGTCGTCAATTCGGGTCTCCTGGAGAGGAACTGTGGGGATGCTGCGGGTGCGGTGGATGCGGTCGACGCGGTGGACGCGACGGGTGCGGCGGATGTCACGGACGCGGCAGCCGGTCAGAGTCTGCGGACGCCTTCGATCACGGCCTGGATCAGGGAGATGTCCGGTGCCTCGGCGAGCTGGACCGGGGCCCGGGTGAGGATCAGCCGGGCCTCCGCCAGGTCGTCCAGCAGCACCTTGACCACGCTCACCGGCAGGTCCATGGTGGCCGCGATCTCGGCCACGGCCAGCGGGCGTTCGCGGCACAGGTCGAGGATCGCGGCCGGTTCGGGGGTCAGCCGGCTGGTGTCGGTGCGCGGGTCGGCGGTGACCACCAGGGTGATCAGCGCGAAGCCGTCACGGACCGGGCCGGTGCGCCCGTTGGTGATCGCGTAGGGGCGGACCAGGTGGCCGGCGTCCTTGTCGTAGAACCAGCCCTCGTCGGCGTCGGCGCTGGTCACGCACCGCCACCCGCGCCGGGTCGGCCCGCGTCGCTGCGCGGCGCCGCGGTGAGGTACTGGCCGACCTGCTTGACCAGCATGTTGATCTCGTAGGCCATCAGTCCGGCGTCCACCTGCTCGCTGGTGAGGACGGCGAGCCGGGCGCCCTGTCCGGCGGTGGTGACGAACAGGAACAGCTGGTCCATCTCGACCACGGTCTGCCGGACCCGTCCGCCGTTGAAGCGGTGTCCGGCGCCGCGGGCCAGGCTCTGCAGGCCGGAGGCGACGGCGGAGAGGTGCTCGGCGTCGGCCCGGTCGAGGCCCTGGGACGTGCCGACCAGCAGTCCGTCCTCGGAGAGGACGATGGCGTGCCGGGTCTCGGGTACCCGCGCCACCAGCTGGTCCAGCAGCCAGTTGAGGTCGCGCTGGGTCTCGGTGTGCTGCGTCATCACTGCTGTTCCTTGGCTTCCTGAACGGCGGGGGCTTCCGCGGTGCCCTCGGGGGCGGAAGGTGCGGCCGGGTGGGGGGCGATGGCGGGCGCGTCCGGTCCGGTACCGGTCGCGCGGGCGCTGCGGGTGCCGCGCTGGATGGCGGCCATGGTGGCGCGGGACCGCGTCGGCGAGGGGTCGTCGGCCTCGCCGAACCGGGGGCCAGCCGGGGCGGGGCGGGCCCCGTACGGCGAGGACGGCGCGGTCGGGGTGGACGGCGGCATCATGGTGCCGGGCGCGTTGGCCTCGCGGAGCTGCTCGGCGAGGCTGGCGTTGCGGACCCGCTGCGGCAGGATGCGCGGGGTGCGCAGTTCGCCGTCCGGGCCGTGCTCCACGCTGTCCTCCTGCGGGCGTTCGTGGGTGGGCGTCGACCGGTCGGCGGGCACCCCGTCGAGACCGCCCGCCGAGTCCACGACGGCTGGATCGACGACCGCAGGATCGACGACGGCCGGGTCCGCCTGAGCCCCGTCCCCATGCCCGGGGGTCGCGCCGGCGCCCGGGTCGAGTTGCGCGGCGAGCTGTGCGGCGAGTTCCGCCGACGGCCCGGTGGGCAGGTCGTACGGGCGCGGCAGCACGGGCCGGGGGACCACCACGGCCCCGGGCAGCCCGGGGATCTCGGCACCGACCGTCAGCCCGGCGTTGTCGAGGACGGGCCCGCCGTCCTCACCGTCCGGCCGTGCGAACTCCTGCGGCCCGAAACCCTGTTGGCCGAACTCCTGTGGTCCGAAGCCCTGTTGGCCGAACTCCTGCGGTCCGAACTCCTGCCGCGCGAGCAGCTCGCCGAGGATCACCCCGCCGTCGGCCCCGCCGCCTGCCGGCTCCGTCGGTGCCGTCGGCACCGCCGGGGAACCGACGCCACCGATCCCGTCGACCCCGCCCGAGGTGCTGCTCGTCAGCCCGTTGAGCACCCCCGCCAGCGCGCCGGACAGCTCGTCGTCGACCACGCCGAAGTCTCCGTCGGACGGCCGCGGTTCGGGTACCGGGGTCCGGGTGACCCGTGCGCCGGACGGCAGCCCGGGCACCGTGGCCGGCTGCTCCGCCTGCTCCAGCAGCACCGAGGGCACCAGCACCACGGCCCGGGTGCCGCCGTACGGCGAGGGCCGCAGGGTGACCTGGATGTCGTGCCGGGCGGCGAGCCGGGCGACGACGAACAGGCCGAGCCGCAGGTCGTCGCCGAGCGCGGAGACGTCCAGCTCGGGCGGGTTGGCCAGGTACTCGTTGAGCCGCTCGTACTCCTCCTCGGTCATCCCGAGGCCGCGGTCCTCGACCTCGACCGCCAGGCCCTTGGGGACCTCCTGGGCCGAGACCTGCACCTGGGTGTACGGCGGGGAGAAGGTGGTGCCGTTCTCGATCAGCTCGGCGATCAGGTGGATCACGTCGGCGACGGCCTGCCCGCTGAGCGAGGCGCGCGGCACGCCCTGGACGACGACCCGGGCGTAGTTCTCGGTCTCGGAGACGGCGCTGCGCAGCACGTTGACCACGGGCACGGCGTTGCGCCAGCGCCGGGCGGGCAGTGCGCCGCCGAGGATGACCAGGTTCTCGGCGTTGCGCCGCATCCGGGTGGCCAGGTGGTCGACGGCGAACAGTTCGCGCAGCAGCTCGGGTTCCTCGTGTTCGCGCTCCAGCGCGTCGAGCATGCTGATCTGCCGGTGGATCAGGATCTGGGTGCGGCGGGCGATGTTGAGGAAGACCTTCTTCGTCCCCTCGCGGCCCTGGGCCTGGTGGACGATGGCGGCGACGGCGGCCTGCCGGACGGCGGCCAGGCCGTCGGAGGTCTGCTGGACCTCGTCGCCGACCCGCCGGGACGGCGCCCAGGTGGGCGGGGTGGGCACCGGCTCCCCGGCGCGCAGCCGGCCGACGATCTCGGGGATCTCGTGCTGGGCGAGCGCGAAGGTGTCGCCGCGCAGTCCGGCGAGCCGGGCGGACAGCGACCGGGCGGCCCGGATGCCGCGGACCAGGCTGACCAGCAGCACCAGCGCGACGGCGGCGGTGCCGACCAGCAGCGCGGTGCGGTTCGCGGTGTCGCGCAGCAGGTAGGCGGCGTAGCCCCAGGCGGCGGCGAGGCCCAGGCTGGGGACCAGCACGAGGGCGAGGAGCGAGCTGCGGAGGGAGCCGGACCGGCCGGCGCGGTGGCCCGTGCGGGGGGCCGATATGCCTGGCATCTGATTCCTTGTTGCAGGGCCGAGTTGCAGGCCGGGTCTCGGGTCCGGACGGTGGGTCGGCCCGAGCGGACCGGACCGGGCGTCAGGGAGCCGAGGCCCGGGGTCGCCGGACGGGGTGACGCGGTGTCACGGTCCGTGCGGGTGCAGCTCGGCCGCCGACGGCAGGAAACCTATCAGTCCCAGGTGGCCCCATCGCAACATCAACTGACGATATGTGAACGGGCGATGGCAGGAACGGCCAGTTCCGGTCGGAGCGTTCGCCGACGGATCGTCGCAGCTCAGCGCGGTCGGTGCGGAGCGGGGACGGCTCCCCGGGAGGTCGGTGGGCCTCTCGGGGAGCCGTCAGGAGCAGGTCAAATCGTCGCCATACCGAAAGTTCGCCACCATCCGGGCGGCGGCTGCGGATCCGGCGCTCCCGCCGCGCGGCTCGGTCCTCCGTGCGGCTCGGTCCTCCGTGCGGATCACCCCGCCGCGGAGAGCGGCACCACGCGAGCGCTCCGGACGCCCCGGACCCCGCGCGGGCTGTACCCGTACAGCTCCTCCGCCGGGGAGACCCCGGCGGCGCGGGCGGCCCCGGAGGCCCCGGACTCCAGCGCGTTGAGCTCGGTCCACGCCCAGCTCGCCAGGTCGGCCAGCTCGGCCGACCACTGCTTGCCGTAGGTGCCCGTCGCGACCTGTCCGAGCCGCAGCTTCTGCACGTCCGAGGTTCCGGCCGGGGCGTAGATGTGGGTGGCGTCCCGCAGGTAGCGGATGATGTTGTGCTCCTCCTGGGTGCCGCGCGCCGCGAAGATCTCCATCGCCTGACGTGCCGAGTCCATCGCGTACTCGGTGTTGATCAGCTTGGCGTTCATCAGCTCGGCGTCGCAGGCCTTGCCGTTGTCGAGCAGGTGCGAGGCGTGGTAGGCGGCCAACTTGGCCGTCATCAGCCGGGACTGCATCTCGCCGAGCTTGAGGGCGATGCTGTTCAGCTGGTTGATCGGCTTGCCGTAGAGCACCCGCTCCTCGGCGTAGCGCACCGTGTCCTCCACCACGGCGACGTGGATGCCGAGCGCGACGGCGCCCAGGTTCAGCCGGCCGTACAGGGTGGAGGAGGAGTAGGCGACGTCGAGGCCCTGCCCCTCCTCGGCGAGCCGGTTGCCGACCGGGACGCGGCAGTCCTCGAAGACGAGCTCGCCGAAGCTGAACCCGTGCAGGCCGCCCTGGGTGCCGACGGTGCCGGTGCGGAAGCCGGGCCGGTCGCTCTCGACCAGGAAGGCGGACAGCCCCTTGCTGCCCCGGCCGGTACGGAAGACCACGCCGTGGACGTCGCCGATGTGCGAGTTGCCGACGAACACCTTGCGGCCGTTCAGCACGTACTCGTCACCCTCGCGACGCGCGGTGCCGCCCATGCCGAGCACATGGCCGCCGGACTCCGGCTCGGTGACCGCGATCGTCGGCAGGCACTCCCCGGAGGCGAACTTCGGCAGCCACGCCCGGCGTTGGGCGTCCGAACCGAAGTGGATGACCTTGGCGACGCCGAGCTGGGAGGCCTGCGCCATCGCGCCCATCGCACCGCTGACCCGCGCCAGCTCCTCGACGATCACGGTCTTGGCGAGGTGTCCCAGGCCCAGGCCGCCGAACTCGCGCGGGATCGTGACGCCGATCCAGCCGCGGCGGGCGATCTCCCGCGAGAGCTCGAACTCGATCTCCCGGTCGGCCTCCATCCGGGCCACCTGAGGACGCACCTCCTTCTCCGCGAACTCACGCACCTCGGCCCGGAGGCTCTCGTGTCGTTCGTCGGTGAAGTAGTCCATCGCCATGCTTGGTCCTCTCATTCCGGTGGGTGTCGTGCCTCCCGTTCATGCCGTAGATGCCGCTCCGGCCGCTCCCCCTGAGGGTTCGGGTGGGGGTGTGGAGGTGTGGCGGTGCCGATCGCTTCCAAGCCATCGGTGCATGCGGACCTGGGGTCCGTCTTCGAACTCCCGTCTGCGGGCCGACGCCGGGGCACGCGCCTCGCCGCGTTGTCGTCGGTCGCCAATGCGCTGCATTGGGCTCCCTCCTCCGCCTTGCGATGCACGCACCCCAACGCCGCCCCGCCCGCCCTCCGGGCGGACGACGGGAGTTTGAAGACGGACCCCAGGGGCGGCGCTCCCGTGGGGCCCGGGGAACTACCGTCCGTGTCTTCGGCAGGGCTCATTGTCATATGGGCACATGGGATCCATACATAGTGGATCTTGGAATGGCGGGATTCGGCCCGTCCGCTTCGGGGCGGGTTTTGCCAGGGGGTCGGGAGGGGATTGACCTTCCCCCCTCGGCCGGAGCGCCCGTGGTCGCTCACATGCTGCTTTGACTGTCCATCAGCAACGTCGGTGGCCGGTACCGGTAGCACCGCGGCGCCCGGATGTCTGATTACATGTGCGCCATGACTGATGTGATGAGCACTCAAGGCCAGTTCCCGAGTGCTGCCGGGGAATCCGAGCGGACCCGCAGGCTGCGCAGCCTGGGTCTCAACGAACCCTCCGCGGACGAGGCCTTCGACCGCTTCGCCCACCTGGCAGCCAGCATCACCCGCGCTCCCATCGCGATGGTCAACTTCATCAACGACGAGCGCCAGATGTTCCGGGGGCTCTACATTCCGCCAAATTCCTCCGACCTGGCGGCCGAAGAAGGCGCGTCCTGGGCGGATCGGGGCATCGCCTTCGACCTCCCCACCCGACAGATGCCGATGAGTCACGGTTTCTGCCCGCACGTGGTCGCCCAGCGCTCACCCCTCGCACTGGACGACATCCTCGCCTACCCCCGGTTCGCCGGTAACCCGGTCGTGGACGAACTCGGCGTCCGGGCCTACCTCGGCGCCCCGCTCGTGGACGACACCAACACCGTCATCGGCACCGTCTGCGTCCTCGACCGGGAACCCCGGCAGTGGGGACGCGAGCGGCTGCGCGACATCCAGCACCTCGCCGAGGCGCTGCTCTCCGAGATCCGGCTGCGCGACAACCTGCTCGCCCAGCAGCAGGAGATGTTCGCCGCCTTCGACGGCTCCCCGTTCCCCATCATGCTGACCGACGGCCCCGGCCAGGAGATCCGCTACGCCAACGCCCAGCACGCCGAAACCTTCGGCGCCCCGGTGGCGTACGGCTCGATCGGCACCGCCTACCCCCAGCTCGGCGCGGCCGGCCTCCAGCAGGCCGTCGCGGAGGCCTTCCACACCGGACGGGCCACCGTCCTCAACGACGTCCGGATCCAGTCCGGCCGTCCCGAGGCACAGCGCATCCAGCAGATCTTCAGCTTCACCTGCACCCCGCTGCGGACCGCGCGCACCGGCCAGGTCAACGGCGTCCTCACCGTCGGCATGGACGTCACCGCCCAGTCCCGCACCGAGGAGGAACTCGGCACCCTGGCGGCCCTGCTGGTCGACCGGCTCCAGCAGAACGGCGCGGCCACCGCGACCGGCCGACCGGGCATCGCCGGCGGCACCGGACTCGTCCTGCCGAGCTGAGCGGCCGACCGCCGCTCGTGCGCGGCAGCACGGCGCCCGGGCGCAACCGGCCACCGCACCAACCGAACCACTCGCACCACTCGCACCACTCGTATCAACGGCGCCAACCGCGCCAACCGCGCCAACCGCATCAACCGCACTGCCCATCGCACCACCCGCACTGCCCACCACTGTGGCGGGGCGCCTCTCACCCCCGAGGAGAGGCTCCCCGCCACAGTGCTGTCCCGGCCGGACCCGCCCTCCCGGCCGAGAGCGCTGTCCCAGTAGGGCCCGCCGTCCCGGCCGGGCCGCAACCAGCGAGCCGCCGTCCGCCGCCGGTCCGCCGGTGGTAGGCATGGGCCGCATGGACTGGATGGACTGGTTCGCCGCCCCCGACTACTGGCTGAGCCGACTGCTCGTCCAACGCCTGCTCGCCGGCCTCTACCTGATCGGGTTCCTCAACGCGGCCGCGCAGTTCCGCGCCCTCATCGGCACCGACGGCATGCTCCCGGTGCCCCGCTTCACCGCCCGGGTCCCGTTCCGCCGCTCGCCCGGCCTCTTCCACCTCCACTACAGCGACCGCTTCTTCACCGCCGTCGCCCTGACCGGCGCCGCACTGGCCGCCGCGGTGGCGGCCGGCCTCGGCGACGTCCTCCCGCTCTGGGCCTCGATCCCGGTGTGGGCGGTGCTCTGGGCCCTCTACCTCTCCATCGTCAACGTCGGGCAGACCTGGTACTCCTTCGGCTGGGAGTCGCTGCTGCTCGAAGCGGGCTCGCTCGCCGCCTTCCTCGGCAACGCCGACACCGCCCCGCCCACCCCCGTGCTCTGGCTGATGCGCTGGCTGGTCTTCCGGGTCGAGTTCGGCGCCGGGCTGATCAAGCTGCGCGGGGACAGCTGCTGGCGCGACCTGACCTGCCTGCGCTACCACCACGAGACCCAGCCCATGCCCGGACCGCTCAGCTGGTTCTTCCACCACCTGCCCGACCCGCTGCACCGGGTCGAGGTGGCGGCCAACCACGTCGTCCAACTCCTCGTTCCGATCGGCCTGCTGCTCCCGCAGCCCGTCGCGAGCTACGCCGCCTGCGCCGTGATCGCCACCCAGCTGTGGCTGATCGCCTCCGGCAACTTCGCCTGGCTCAACTGGCTGACCGTCGTGCTCACGCTCGCCGCCGTCGAACCGGCCCGCCTCGGCCTGCCCGTCCGCGCCCACACCGTCCCCGACGCCCCCGTCTGGTACCAGGCGGTGGTCATGGCGGTCACCGCCGCCGTCCTCGTGCTCAGCTACTGGCCGGTGCGCAACCTGCTCTCCCGGGGCCAGGTGATGAACCGCTCCTTCAACCGGCTGCACCTCGTCAACACCTACGGCGCCTTCGGCAGCGTCAACCGTCTGCGCCGGGAGGTCGTCGTCGAGGGCACCGACGAGGCCGTCGTCACCCCGCACACCGTCTGGCGCGAGTACGGCTTCAAGGGCAAACCCGGCGACGTGCGCCGCCTTCCGCGCCAGTACGCCCCCTACCACCTGCGCCTGGACTGGCTGATGTGGTTCGCCGGCATCTCGCCCGCCTACGCCCGGCCCTGGTTCCTGCCCTTCGTCGCCCGCCTGCTGGCCGGCGACCGGGCGACACTGCGGCTGCTGCGCCACAACCCCTTCCCCGACGCCCCGCCGACCCACGTCCGGGCGACCCTCCACCTCTACCGGTTCACCGGATGGCGCGAACTGCGCGAAACCGGCGCCTGGTGGCACCGCACCGCGCTCCACGCCTACCTCGCGCCGGTCGACCTGGCCGCCCTCGGCCGGGCCGGCCACCACCCGCCGCCCACCCGGCCCGGCCGCGGCCTGCGCACCGTCCCGCTCGACCGGCTCCGACGGTCCGCTCCACCCGAGCCGGGCCCGCCCCGGACGGAGCACCCCGGCCACCCGTCCGGACCAGCACCGGGCCACCCGGGTGGCCCTCCCGAGTAGCGGCCAGGCGGGCGGTACGGCATACGACACCAGTCCGTCCGGCGGTGGGTGCGTGCAAGGCTCGAACGGGCACCCGTATTCTGGGCCTCCACAACCGGCGGTCCGACCCGCACGCCCCCCGGTCCCGCCCCAGGGGCCCCGTGCACCCGGGCCGCCGCCCCCTCGCCGTCAGCCCCGCCGTCGTCGCCCAGAACCGGACCTCACATGACAGTGCTTCACTCGCGCAACGCCGACGCAGCCGACCCGGCGGACGTCGCCGACGCCGCAGACGTCAAGGACCCCCAGGACGCCGCTGCGGAGCCCGACCTCCGCGAGGACCTCGGCCGCTACGCCGAACTCGGGGCCTTCACGCTCAGCGCCGACACCCACGCCTGGTACGCGGCCGTCGACACCGTCGCCACCCCCGAGGACGCCCGCGCCGCCTCCACCGCGCTCGCCGAACTCCGTGGCAGCGACCTCCAGCAGACCTGGGAAGCCGTCACCGCGATGGCCGCCGAGGTCAAGCTGGACGAGCCCGACACCGTGGCCAAGACCGCGCTGCTGGTCGAGATGCTCCAGCGGGTCCGCCGCACCTCCGCCACCCTCACCGACGCCGCGTACGACGCCGACCTCGTCGCCCTCGCCGCCGCCACCGCGGACAGCACCTGGCGCCGCGAGAACGGCGTCAAGCTGTCCTGGCTGCGCGGCCGCTCGCTGCGCAAGCAGGCCGCCGCCCTCGCCCACGACCGCAAGGTCCGCCGCGAGGACCTGCACGAGGCGCTCACCTCCGCCGAGATCGAGCGCCGCGCGTGGGCCGCCGTCGCCCCCGCCGGCACCCTCCCGCGCGTGCCCGCCGACGGCAGCCTGGTCGAGCGCACCGCCCAGGCCTTCGAGCCGATCAACACCGGCCTGCGCGGCCTCGCCCGACTGCTGCCCGAGCACGACCTCGACGGGCTCGCCTTCGCGGAACTTGCCGACCTGGTCGAACGCCTCGCCGCCGACGAGGGCACCCTCTACCGCCTGCCCACCATCCGCGGCCTGCGCGCCACCCTGGAGGAGGCCGGCCTCGCCGACCTGCTCGCCGAACTCACCGCTGCCAAGGCCGACCGCCGCGCCGCCGAGGCCGCGTACGCGGCGCGGCAGGCGCTCGCGGGCGGGCAGCGGGACGGGCTGGCGGGGTCGTCGGCCGCGGAGCCGGTCGTCGCGGAGCCGGCTGCCGAGGAGCTGGACACCGAGGAGACGGACACCGAGCTGCCCGAGGCCGAGGCCGAGGCCGAGGCCGAGGCCCAGGTCGAGGCCGAGGCCGACGCCGACCCCTCGGCGGAGGCCGTGAACGAGTTCCAGGCCGAGGCGGACGTCGAGGCCGAGTCGGCTGCGGTGGAGGAGGAGAAGGAGGAGGCTCCGGTCGCCGTGGTCTCCCTCCCGGCGCCCTCCCCGGCCGCTGACGACCTGGTGGCCGCCGCCACCGCCGCCCTGGCCGAGGCCGCAACGGCGGACGAGGTCGCGGAGGAAGCGGACGAGGCGAAGGCAGAGTCGGTCGAGGTCGAGGAGCCTGCCGCCGAGGTCGAGGTCACTGCCGAGGCCGAGGCCGAGGTCGAGGCCGCGGCCGAAGTTGAGGCCGAGGCCGTCGAGGTCGCGATCGCCGTCGAGCCGGAGGTGATCGCGGAAGCACCCGTCGAGGTCGCCGAGCCCGAGGCCGCTGAGCCTGAGGTCGCCGAGCCCGAGGCCGCTGAGGTCGAGGAGTCGCCGATCGAGGTCGACGCCGTCGAGGAGGCTCCGGCCGTAGCGGAGGAGGAGGCCGAGGCTGTTGCCGAGGCGCCCGCCGTCGAGGTCGCGCCCGAGATCGCCGTCGAGGTCGAGGCCGTCGAGGAGCCCGTTGTCGAGCCGGAGGCCGTGGTCGAGGCCCCTGTCGTCGAGGTCGTCGAGGTCGTCGAGGTCGTCGAGCCGGTGGCCGAGGTCGAGGTCGTCGAGGAGGCTCCGGTCGTAGTTGCCGAGGCGCCCGCCGCCGAGCCCGAGCCCGAGCTTGCCGTCGAGGAGCCGGTTGCCGAGCCGGAGGCCGTGGTCGAGGCCCCTGCCGTCGAGGCCGTCGCCGAGGTCGAGCCCGAGCCCGTCGCCGAGGCGGCCACCGGCCGTCCCGCGAAGCCGGACTTCACCCCCGGCCGCCCCGTGACCGCCTACTCGGCGGACGAGCTGCTCGCCGTCGTCCGCTGGATCGACGGTGACGGCACCGGGCGGAGCGACGAGGAGCTGCTCCGTGCGGCCATGAAGGAGCTGGGCTTCGCCCGCCTCGGCCCCCGGATCAAGGAGGCGCTGGGCGCCGCCGTCACCGCCGCGCGCGGCTGACGTCCGGGCGGCAGCCGGACACGCAGGGCCCGGGACGCGATCGCGTCCCGGGCCCTGCGCCGTGTCTGCCGGTCCTGCTGCGAAGGGGCGGTCAGCCCGCCTTGTTCCAGGGCTGGCTCGCCATCAGCGCCTTCACGTTGGCGACGTACTTCGGGTTCGGTATGTCGAGGCTGCCGACGACCTCGCCCGAGGTGGGGTCGGTGACGGTGGTGTAGTGCACGTTGCCCGCGCCCGCGTTGTACGCGGAGATGACCAGGTCGAGCAGCGGTGTCTTACCGGTGGCCGGGTCGGGGGAGAGGTCGTACTTGCCGCCGAAGGAGGAGTCGCCGTAGTAGGCGACCAGCCAGTCGATCAGCTGGGTGCCGAGCTGGACGTTCCCGGTGAGGGTCTTGGGGTCGGAGCTGGTGCCGTACTTGCCGTTCATCCAGCTGACGGTGTTGGGCATGACCTGCATGGTGCCGATCCCGCCGTCGCAGGCGAGGATGCCGGACTGCCAGCCGCTCTCCTGCCAGGCGATCGCCTTGACCAGGTTGACCGGCAGCGGCGGGAGCTTGTCGGTGCCGCCCGAGCTGAGGTTGAGCACCCGGGACTGGCCGGCGGCCGTCGTGAGCGCCGCGGCGACCGCGGGCTTGGCCTCGTCCGGCTGGGGCTTGCTGGGCTGGCAGCCGCTCTGCGCCGGGGGCACGTGGCCGGCGGGCGGCGCGGGCGGTGCCGGGAGGGCGACGGCGCCGGGCTTGGCGGTCGGCACGGGCGCCGGGATGGCGGGCTTCTCGACCGGCGGCTGGGTGGCGGGCGCGCCGGCCGCGGTGCCGCCGCTGCCCTTGGCGTTTCCACTCTGGGCGTTGCCGCTCGGGGTGGTGGGCGAGGCCTTTGCGGCCTTGCTCGGGCCGGCACTCGGGCTGTGCGAGGCGTCGGGGCTCGCGGAGGCGGAGGCGCTCGGCGTCGGGGTGGTGCTCGCGGACGGGCTCGCGCTCGACGTGTCGGTCGGCGCGGCGGAGGCCGCGGTGAGGGTGGTGCCGGATCCGGCGCTCGGGTGCTTGTCACCGCTCTCGGTGCCGCAGCCCGCCAGGACGGCGGTCGACACGGCGACGGCCGACACCAGGACGGTGGCCCGCCGGGTGGTGCGCAACTTCATTGGTGGTCCCCCCACTCGTCGCCGGTGATCCCGTGATCCCGGCGAGTGGCGGTCATCCTATGGTGCGGTCGTCTCCCCCTGGACGAACGGGTGCTCGATCGCCCGCCGGAGGACGGCCGGGGCCTGTGCGAGCGAGGGCCCGTACCAGGTCAGGTGCCGTCCGCCGACCAGCGCGACCGGGATGCCGGGGAAGGCCTCCGGGCCGTCCTCGGCGGTGAAGCGGTACGGCTCGTCCGGCAGCACCACCAGGTCCGGCCGGTCGGCGAGCAGTTCGGGCAGCGGCACGGCCGGGTAGCGCTCGGGGTGCTCGGCGTGGACGAGCCGCAGGCCGAGGCGGCGCAGCAGGTCCCCGGCGAAGGTGTCGCGGCCGAGCACCATCCACGGGCGGCGCCAGATCGGCACGACCGCCCGCGGGCCGCGGTCACCGCTCGGCCGGACGTCCCGCCACGCCTCCTCCGCCTCGTCCAGCCAGGCCGGGCGCGGCAGTCGGCAGGCGACGGTGAGCAGCCGGTCCAGCGAGCGGAAGGCGTCGTCCAGGGTGCGGATGTCGGTGACCCACACCGGAACCCCGGCCGCCCGCAGCGCCTCCAGGTCGGGGCGGCGGTTCTCCTCGTCGTTGGCGATCACGAGGTCCGGGCCGAGCGCGAGGACGCCCGGCACGTCCGGGTTCTTGGTGCCGCCGATCCGGGTGACGGCGAGTTCGGCGGGGTGGCTGCACCAGTCGGTGGCGCCGACCAGCAGGCCGGGCGCGGTGGCGGCGACGGCCTCGGTCAGCGAGGGCACCAGCGAGACCACCCGGCGGGGCGGCAGCGGCCCGAGCCGTACGGGCAGGCCGAGGTCGTCGTGCGGGTCGGTGAGGTCTGCCACCCGGCCACCCTATGCGCGACCACCGGGTACGGGGGCCTCCGGAAGCTCCGGAAGCTCCGGAAGTCCCGGAAGTCCCGGGAACCCGGTGCGGGCCCCGCCCGACTACCTGGTCCGGGTCCGCAGCGCGGGCCCTCAGCACGATCACCGACCAGGAGAGTCCTCATGCGCCCTCGCGTCGTCTGCGGTATCGCGGCCGCCGTCGCCCTGTTCGCCACGGCCTGCGGAAGCGGCGGTGGCGGGAACGGTGGCGGTGGCAGCGCCGCCCTCACCGCCCAGGCCACCCCCGCCGGGGCTGCCTACCCCGTCACGGTCGCCGACTGCGCGGGCAAGGAGACGACCATAGCCAAGGCCCCGACGAAGATCGTCACCAGCAACGCGTCGAGCCTGGAGCTGCTGCTCCAACTCGGCGCGGGCGACCGGGTGATCGGCACCGGCTTCCCGCCCGGCAAGGGCACCCTGCCGGCCGCGCTCGCCGAGCAGGGCGCCAAGGTCCCGGTGCTCGGCGACAGGACCATCCCCAAGGAGAAGCTCCTCGGCTCCGGCGCCGACCTCTACGTCGACACCTTCGGGGCGATGCCGATGATGGGCGGCGGCGCCACCGGGCCCAGCGAGGCCGAGTACGCCGCGGCCGGCATCCAGCACGTCTACCTGCTCTCCACCGCCTGCGCCGGCACCCCGAAGGCCGCCAAGGCGCCGCGCACCGACCTCGCCGGGATCGAGGAGGACATCCGCCGCCTCGGCGCCGTCACCGGGACCGGCGCCCGGGCCGAGGAACTCGTCACCGGGATGGAGAAGCAGATCGGCGGGGTCCGCACCGCGCTCGCCGCCGTCCCGGAGGACAAGCGGCCGAGCTACTTCGTCTTCGACTTCGACGCCGGGACCAAGCAGCCGGTCGCGGTCTGCGGCCGGCAGGTGGCCAACGCCGTCATCACCCAGGCCGGTGCCCGCAACGTCTTCGCCGACTGCGACGCCGACTTCAAGCCCGGCTCCTGGGAGGACGTGGTGGCCAAGAACCCCGACTGGATCCAGCTCGCCGTGCGCAACCGCGGCAGCGAGGAGGACACCCGCAAGGCCTTCGACGACGCCGAGGCGTTCCTGCGCGGCTTCCCGGCGACCCAGGGCCTCAAGGCCGTCCAGGAGGGGCACTTCGTCCGGCTCGGCTCCGAGGTGACCACCATCGCGGGTGTGCGCAACGCCGACGCCGTCCGGCAGATCGCCGCCACCGTCCACCCCGACCTCGTCAAGAACGGGCAGTAGGCGGTGACTTCGGCCGACCTCGCCGAGGCTCCGGACAACCGGAGCCCGGACAGCCGTGGTCCGGACAGCCGGAGCCCGGGCCACGGGAGCCCGGACAGTGAGCGCCCGGACAGCCGGCGCCCGGCCCGCACCCTGCGGGCCGGGCCGCTGGCCGCCGCGCTCGCCGCCGCCCTGGTGCTCGCGCTGACCAGC